>JAIEPP010000191.1 GCA_019748335.1 Xanthobacteraceae bacterium | reverse complement strand
CAGACCAACCTGTAGGGGGTCAATTTTGGACGCCGATCCCCCGGCTTAGGGGGTCAATATTGCAGGCCGAATGACAGCCCTTCGCGCCGTGACAGGCCGCGCAATTGTCCTCGAACACCTGACGCCCATGGGCGACGTCGCCTTTGCCCGCTGGCAGACCTGTACCGTCCGGTAACACGTCGATGTTCCAGGCTTTGATCTCCTCCGGCGTGGCCGGACGGCCGAACTCCGCGGCAGTAGCGATGCTGGTGCAGGCGAGCAGGGCGGTGAGGCCGATCGCAGCTTGGCTAGGACAAGACATTGCGCACCATCCCGTTCTGGTCGATCGCCCAGGTTTGCTGGGCATTGTAGTGAAAAAGCGCGTTGGTCCCCGTCCTGGCGATGAACGATGCCCGATCCGGCTGCACGTGCCTCTTCTCGTCGGTCGAGCGGCTCACAATCTTGGTCGGCTTGCCGTCCCACACCCAATCGGCCTGAAACCGGGTTTGCGCTTTCGGCAGCGCGGAACCGGGGAGATGAGCGTCGCGCCACGTCTTGGCACCGTCTGTGCTGATCTCGACGCGTTCGATGCGGCCGCGGCCGCTCCAGGCCAGCCCGGTGATGCGGTTGTATCCTGGGCGGATCTGCATCATCCCCGAAGGGCTTGTGATCACCGAATTGACGCCCTGGTGCAGTTGAAACTGCCGGGCCTCGCCGTCGGCCTGGAGCTGGGTGTAGCGCGCGGTCTCCCAGCGCGTCATGAACGGACGGTGGCCGAATTTCAACCGGCGGAGCCACTTGATATTGAGGTTGCCTTCGAAGCCGGGTAGAAAAAGCCGCAGCGGAAAGCCGTGAGCGGGGCGTAGCGGCTCGCCGTTCTGCCCATAGGCGAGAATACCCTCGGCGATGATCTCGTCGGTGAGCGGAATGCTGCGCGCGACGGCGGACCCGTCGCCCCCTTCCGCCAGCATCCAGGTGGAGCGCGGATCAACGCCGACCACGTCAATCAGGTAGGACAGCGGCACGCCGGTCCACTCGTTGGTGCTGATCAGTCCGTGGGTGTTCTGCACGGTGAGATCGGGGGGCGCCTCCTTCCAGTTCTCCCAGCCATTGCCAGTGCATTCTAGAAACGCGATGCGCGACACCGTCGGCATCGCCTGTAGGTCGTTCATGGTGAAGACCCGCTGCTTCTTCACCTCGCCGTGCACCAGCAGGCGATGCTGGGCAGGATCGATGTCGGGCACGCCTGAATGGCTGCGCTCGTAGTGCAGGTCCGCCGGCGTGATCGATCCGACCAGCCTGTCGATTGGCGCCTTGGAGTTGATGGCCTCGCTCGGGTCGACCGGGCGCCGCCCCGGTGTGGACTCGGGAATACGCGCCAGATGCACGAACCTCGATCGTTCGCTGGTGGCCGACAGCAGTCCGCCGGGGCCGCGCGGCGGCACGTCCAGCAGGCTGTCGGCCTTCACCGTCGTAGCGGCGGTGGCACCTAGCAAACCTACGGTGCCGCGGAGCATGCCGCGTCGCGTTAGCTTTCGCAGCTTGTCTTGCGAGACTGGCTTCATCTGGTCGTTCCCTGTGGGGCTGGTTGGGGCGGTTCAGTATTTGGCACTCCGATCGCTGCGACGATCACCAGCTCGGCACCGCCCAGCTTCGCGGCGAGCCCTGGGGGCAAGCCATGCCGCCCATCGAGCGCGGTGGCGGGTGTGAAGACGACTGACACCTTCTTGTCACTGTCCTCTCGCACCAGTACCTTCAGTGGAAGTTCCAGCGCGAAGTCCGGAGCTGCCAGCATCAGCGGCGTACCCCCTTTTGGATTGCCATAAATCAGCAGAGTCGTCGGCGGCATGTCGAGGCCCACGGAGTTTGCTGCTTGGCGTTGGTCGATCACCGAAAACACCGTGAACCCTTTGCCCTCAAGCGCCGCGCGCAGTTTGTCGACGGTGTCCTGAAACGAATAGGTACTGTGTAGCCGCTTGATGTCCGGCATTCCCATCTCCCTCGCATGAGCGTAGCCAACGAATGCCGCCGAGGCGGTTGCCACTGCAATGGCCAATCGCAGAATCTTGCGCCGACTGTTCATTCTCTCATCTCCCTCATTGATCACGCACCGCAGGGTGGATCAGTTCAAACCTCGTGACGAGCCCGACCAAGGTGCATCAATGCCGTTCGATCGTCGGGTGAGGCCATACCAAAGGAGATATTGCATCGCCTCGGTGTGCTGCGGTCGAACCTTATCGCGATGTCGCAGCACCAGCGTTCGGCTGGTAAGGAGCGAGAATTCGACGGGGCTTTGCCCGCGGGAGGGATCAGGCTTGGCCGACGCTCAGAGATTGAACGGTTTGCTTCGTGGTCCACAGCCTGCTGGCCATGTAGCGGAAGTTGATGATCGTCGCCTGATAGCCGTCGCCTTCCAGGATCTTCGGCGCCGCGACCGTATCCCAGACGACCGCGACCTCAAACCCGCTTTCGAGCAGATCGCGCAGATTGGATTCGACGCACATGTTCGCCAGCATACAGGCGAGGATAACTTGATCGACGCGCTACTTGCGGAGCTGCAGCGTCAAGTCGTTGGCCTGCGGCACGTAAAGCTTGTGCGGAGAGCGGATTACCGTCTTGCCGTCCTCGATGTAGGGCTTGAGCTCGGGCATGAAGTCAGCGCCCGACTTTGCGGAAGCCGTCGAGGCTCTAGGGACCTGCCCATCGAAGGCGCCGGCATCGTGTTCGAACACCTCGAGCCGTCCGTGCACCTCCCAACGGTGATCCCGACCGTAATAGTAATGCGGCGACACCGCGACCTCACGACGTTGGTCAACGATGCCGAGATTGGTGGGGCAGGCACCCCATCGCGCGCGGCGATCTATGCTAGAGTCGGCCTTCAATGAAGGCCAGCAGATCGGCGTTGATCGTCTGGGGATGCGTGGTGCACATCCCATGCGGGAAACCAGGATAGCTTTTGAGCTTTGCGTTGTCGACAAGATGGACCGCAAGGCGCGCGGAATCGTCGATCGGCACGATCTGGTCGTCCTCGCCGTGCATGAAGAACGTGGGGACGGTGATCGCCTTGAGGTCTGCCGTGAAGTCGGTTTCAGCAAACGCCTTGATGCAATCGAAATGCGCCTTGGCGCCGCCGTTCATGGCCTGACGCCACCAGTTACGCACAGTGGCTTCGGATGTGACGGCGTTCGGTCGATTGAACCCGTAGAACGGCCCGCTCGCCATTTCGAGAAAGAACTGGCCCCGGTTGAGGGCCAACGATTTTCGGAAGCGGTCGAAGACCTCCAGGGGCAGACCACCCGGATTCGATTCGGATTGGACCATGGCGGTACCGCGCCGATCAGCACGGCCTTGGCGACCCGGCCCTTGCCGTGTTGCGCTACGTAGCGCGTGACTTCGCCACCGCCCGTCGAATGCCGACGTGGACGGCATCTCTCAGATCAAGCTCTTTTGCGAGTGCCGCAACGTCGGCGGCGTAGGTGTCCATGTCGTTGCCGTGATCCGTCTGGCTAGAGCGCCCGTGTCCACGCCGATCGTGCGCGATCACGCGATAGCCCTTCTGCAGGAAGAATAGCATCTGCGGATCCCAATCGTCGGCAGACAGCGGCCAGCCATGATGGAACACGATCGGCTGACCTGATCCCCAATCCTTGTAGAAAATCTGCGTGCCGTCGGATGTTTTTACGAAGCCGGTCGTCATGTAAGGATTGCCTTTCAGTGGGAGAAGATCATCGGGAATTGCCCCGGGGGATTGCGGGCGGAGAGCCACGGTGCTGGCGATAGCTAAGGCGCCGGTGAGGACGTCGCGGCGAGTCGGGTGGTCGCTATGTAGGTTCATGGTTGGCATCGCTCGGACGGACGTCGTGACGCGGACGCAGCCGCCAGACGGGACCTTGTGCAAATAACCTCTCCGGCGACATTCAGCGCAGATGTAGGTCGGCCTATACATTGGTAGGTGGTGAAGTCGGACGGCGGAACACGCGCTGTCGAGCATGCAAAAAGTCGCCTGATCACGAACCCGAAATCGTGGAACGCATCAGAAAGCCCGGTTTTGAGCCGATTGGCGACACAAGCGCGGAGGCGAATGGCGTATTCAGGAACGACTATGAGCGCTTTGGCGTCGCGATGGGAGGCCTGACTGCGTTAGGCGACGGACGGCCGGGCGTCTGGGCCATGATCGAAGCGCTCGGTGCCCTCTGACGCGAACGGCGCGCAGTATGGTCCGCACAGTTTTGCTGGCACCTGCCTAAGGAGGCCACGGCATAGACGTCCGTATGGTTACATGTCGTTCAGGATGTTGCGATGCTGGGAACAACAGCAGGCAAACAGACGGTGACGGCATGAACCATCCAAACGTCGACAGCACCCATTCAGTGGATTCTCGTGGAAGCGTTGAAGCGGCCAAGCTCGGGATGGCACGCATCATGGCCGTGGCGGGCCACGATTTGAAGCAGCCGTTACAGGTTGCGGTCATGTCGATCGAGCGGGCGATGCTGGACGGAATCGAAACGCACACGGCGAAGCGACTTTCGCTGGCGCTGGATGCTCTATTTCGTCTCGATGTCGAGTTGAGCGAGCTTGCTCACTCTTCCCAGATCGCTGCCTCCCTTCAACCTTCGGTCCAGCCTGTTGATCTGACGGGCGTGCTCAATGGTATCGAGAGCGACTGGGCCGAATATGCCGATTCATGCGGCATCGAACTGGTCATCAGCCGCAATCCGGTGGCGATCCGCTCCGATCCTACCCTGCTCAGAACGATATTACGCAACCTGGTGGGTAACGCGGTGAAGTATTCGTCCCGCGGATCCCGCGTGAGCGTGCGCTGTCGCGCAACGTCCCAGGATGTCATGATCGACATCAGCGACGAGGGGCGCGGGATATCCGAGGTCGACCTGTCAAGGATATTCGACGCGTTTCAGCGCGGCGAGAGTGTCGGCGCGACAACTGGCCTCGGTCTCGGTCTTTACATCGTCCGGGAGACAGCAGGCATTCTCCGGCACCCCGTCACGGTGCGGTCTATCGAGGGAGAAGGCTCGACCTTCTCGATCACCATACCGCGGTCGGTCGACTGAAATCGAAGGAAGCCGGTTCAAGCCAGATGAACCTCACCTGGTTTGCCAGACGACAAAACCGAGGTTGAACGAAAATCCGGTTTTCCACGCAGCAATCCATTCTCTGGAGATAACGATGAAAACAACCGTGCCTAACATGTCGCGCCGTAGCTTTTGCCTGTGCTGCGTCGCCTCTGCCACTTTCGCTGCTACCGGCGGCTGGCTGGCCCCGCGCGAGGCGTTTGCCGAGGCGCGCAGTCTGGTCAAGACCATTCGCGACGCTGCAGCGACGGCAAAGATCGACGTCGTCCAGCTGCGTGGAGGTGTTAGCGTGCTGCAGGGGTCGGGCGGAAATATCGCCGTTCTGCAGGGCGAAGAGGGGACGCTTCTGGTCGATGGCGGGATCACCGCCTCGAAGCCGCGGTTGATGGAGGCGCTTGGCAAGCTCAAGGCTGCGCCCGTCAGGAATCTCATCAACACGCATTGGCACTTCGACCACACCGATGGAAACGAATGGCTCCATCAACAGGGCGCTACCATCATGGCGCACGAAAACACCAGAAAGCATCTCTCGAGCGCGCAGCGTGTCGACGACGACTGGAACTTCACGTTCCCGCCGTCGCCCACCGGAGCGCTTCCGACTGAGATTGTCGTCGCGGATCGGACCTTCCGACACAACGGGACGACTCTCGCTCTGAAGCGCTATCAGCCGGCCCATACCGACAGCGATCTTTCGGTGCACTTCGTCGAGCCCGATATTCTCCACACGGGCGACACCTGGTGGAATGGCATCTATCCGTTTATCGATTACTCGACCGGCGGCAGCATCGACGGGATGATCCGCGCGGCCGACAAGAACATCGCCGCGACAACCGATAGCTCCATCATCGTGCCGGGGCACGGCGCGATCGGCAACCGTGCTCAGTTAATCGCATCGCGGGACATGCTCGTTGCCATCCGTGCAAATGTTGCCCGGTTGAAGACTGCCGGCCATTCGGTGGAAGCGGCTGTCGCCGCAAAGCCTACGGCTGAATTCGACGCCAAGTGGGGGCAGTTCGTGATTGGTCCAGACCTCTTTACCCGCCTGGTCTTCGAAGGTTTGTAGCGCAGTCCTCAGAATGTGGGTCTTGCCGAGATCTGCTGCCGAAGACGGAATTGTCCGTTAGTAGCGTCGCCAGCTGATGCGACATTGGTGGCATCAGATGTCGATCCCCTCTCGCCTGATCTCGATCGGAAAATCAAAGAAACCGAACCAAGCCGCCAATGCGGCTTCTCGATGCCAATGAAAGGAAATGAAATGTCGGAGACTACTCGCTTCGTTGATACAGTGCATGGCAAGCTTGCCTATCGCATCACAGGCGCTGACGGAGGCGTGCCGATTCTCCTGACGAGTCGGTTCCGGGGAACGCTGGACGACTGGGACCCCGCCTTCATTGATGCGCTTGCAGGCAACCGAACCGTGATCACGTTCGACAGCGCCGGAATCGGTCGATCGGGCGGAGAGGTCCCGACCTCGATCGAGGGGATGGCAGACGTGGCGGCCGCCTTCGTCAACGCGCTCGCCATCAGGCAGATCGATCTTCTCGGCTGGTCGTTGGGAGGCCTGGTCGCGCAGACGGTCGCGTTGAACCACCGCGACATCGTCCGACGCCTGATCGTGGCGGGGTCCAGCCCGGGCGGCATTACGGATGGTCCCCAACAACATCCGCGTGTGCCGGAGGTGATGTCCCACGCGTCGAACGACGAAGACGATTTCCTCTTCATGTTCTTTCCGGAGACCGAGACCGCACGCGCGGCCGGCCGCGACTATATCAAGCGCCTCGGGGCGATGTCCGGTCGTGGTCCTGCCGTTACAGAAGCATCGTTCAGGAACCAGATGAAGGCATTCATGACGTGGAAAGGCGTTCGCAAGCGCCTGTCCGAGCTAACGGTTCCCGTCCTCGTCGCCAATGGCCAGCACGACGTCATGATCCCAGCTTATCGCTCTTATGTTCTTGCGCAGGAAGTTTCAGACGGAAAGCTCGTCCTCTACCCTGACGCCGGGCACGCGTTTCTTTTTCAATATTTCAAAAAGTTTGCGACGGAAGTGGATGACTTCCTGTCCTGAGGATCGCGAGTAGATCACGACTTCGTACGGCTCGTCGGCAGCCGGCGGGTTAGGCTTTGAACCGACGATAAATATTACATTAAGGAAATGACGATGGCCCAGTCTTCTAAGAAAGCGTCCCGACCTCGCGTCGTCATCGCGGGTGCAACCGGTCGGGTTGGTACCGCGCTCATCAAAACGCTGTTGAGCGACCCAGTCGAAATTTTGGCTTTGACCCGCAATGCGGACAACGATCGCCTTCCGCCGGGCATCGCCCGAGGCGTCGTCGATTTTGACTTGCCATCCTCTCTGTCTGACGCATTCCACGGCGCGGACCGGCTTTTCCTCGCTCATGGCACCTCCATGCGACAAGTCCAGAACGAGATCGCGTTGACAAATGCGGCGGTGGCCGCTGGCGTTTCGCACGTGGTCAAACTGTCGGCCATGGGTCCCCCCACCAGGCTGCATCCTTTCGATTGGCACATGCAGATCGAGGCTCACCTGGCGCAGTTCGATATCGGCTACACGATCATTCGCCCAAGCACTTTCATGGACACCCTTGCGCGCGCCGGGGCGCCGGTGGTCGCCGGTCGTTGGGGCGGAGCGGCAGGTGAGGGGCGGGTGAACCTGGTCGACGCTCGCGATGTCGCCGAGGCTGCGCGGATTGCGCTGCTCGATGATCGGTCGGTCCATACGCAGCGCGCCTATCATCTTACGGGGCCAGGCGCCGTGAGCATGCCCGATGTTGCCGACATCCTGTCGCGGTTGCTCGGGCGGTCCGTCGCCTACGAACATCGGTCGCCGGCCGAGCACCGCGAAGTGCTGATTGGAACGGGACTAACCGAGCCGATCGCTGATTTGTTGCTTGGCCTCGATCTCATGTTCGAGCGATCGGTGTTGGCTGAAACGACCGCCACGTTCTCTGATCTGACTGGCCGAAAGCCGAGATCCGTGGAGGATTGGCTCCGGGACAACATCGCAGCCTTCGCGGGAGTTCAGACAGGCGCGCCCGAATAAAGCTCCAGAGCGTTCGTTGAGGCGGCTTCAAGCAGGCGGTCTAACGCTGCAGGCCTGAATCCGGCGTGGGCTTCGCCAGGAAATGGACCAACGCAGGTACAACTGTGCGACTTCAAGGCTCGCGCTCCTTCTGTAAAGAGGCGGGCGATGGCCGCTTATGGCGGCGCGAAGCGGTCTTTGGGATGTGCGACTTAGATTTCGCTGGCTTTCATTGGCTGGACCTAGCTCAAACTTCCCCATGATGGACTGGAGCGAGAGTTCAAGTTCTTCAACTAGTTGGAAGGCGGCATGTGCACGACGTGTGCACCGGGAGATCAAAGAAAATCCAGCGACAGCCAGTGTGGGCGGACTGAACTGAACGCGCTGCGGCGTGAGCGGCGGGCCGATGGTTTGGATGCGATGTCGTTTGGCAGGCCCGGAGTTGGTGAAGCGAATTCTTGGCAAGCGCTCAATTCGTGGAATGAATGGCTACGTAATGCGGAAGTCCAGGTAATTTTCGTCAAGCCAAGCAAGCTTCCAACGGATTTGAAGTTTGGCTTCGCTCGACCAAAATTCTCGAAGTTTTCTGCTGTAAGGTCCCTCTGATCGTGTTAATAGGTTATTCAGGTCAAGATGACGCGCGCTCCGGACTCCTCGAAGGAGAGCCGAAATGCAAAGGCAGAGCTTTTTGCGGCTGTATGCTTGGGTCATTTCACTTCATCGGGCATCTCGCAGCCGAAGATCCGCGCAAGCCACGATGATTGAGACTTCGGCGTCGCCGATTCTTATCTTCGCGGCGATAGCTTTATTTTTGGTCCTGGCGATCCTGGAAATCGATCTACACCGTGACGAATTGAGGGAACTAGGCCTTATCGTCGGCGAGGAGAGCCTCGCGCCATCTCTCGTCGGGCCGTAGGTCGCGGATTTTCCCAAGCTCTCATTGGACTAAGACAAGACCGCGCCGCTGATCAACGCCAAACAGCCAGCGCGTTGCGCGTGAATGCCGGCTGAGGCGTGAAGCGAAGAATGTGCATCCCCAACAAAGCAACTGTCTGGGAGCGGTCCTTGGAAATGACCTCTATCCGCGCTTGATCACTCGCATTGCTCGTAACCTGACGACTTACATTTTTGCGCCTTTTCGCGGGCTTCCGCGACTTGTTGCGGAGTCAGCTCCTTCGTAAGCGAAGCGAGATCCTTCTGAGCCTCGGAATTTCCCTGCGCAGCTGCTACTTCATACCACATATAGGCACGAAGCGTGTCCTGCGATTCCCCGCCACTTGCCTCGTAGTAGAGGCTCCCCAGCAACTGCTGGGCTTCAGGGTTTCCCTGTTTGGCGGCGAGCCGGCTCCACTTTCGCGCTTCCTTCTCGCTCTTTGGAACGCCCAGTCCCATCTTGTGCATCACCGCGACCTTGTATTGCGCCAGTGCATCGCCTTTTTCCGCGAGCGGCCGGAAGAGCTTTATCGCCGTCGCGTATTGCTTCTTCGCAAACGCCGCCGTGGCATCTTTCCAACTGTCCGCACGAGCTACGGGTCCATTTGCTGTCAGCCCGATCGAGAGGATCGCGGCCGCCAATCCAAACCGTCTGAATATGCGCACGACGTATTCCCTTGTGCTCGCAGAAATAGTTGCGTCTCCCTCGTATCGCGAAAACCGGCTCGGCACAATCGGCCGCGCGTGAGCACATTGGTCAATGGCTGCGGACAACGCATCATGACCGCCACAGCCGACCGTGTGTCTTCGCTGCGATGCAATGATGCCGCAGCCGTTCCGTTCACTCGATGATAATGCGAGGCGGGGGCTTGCTCGCCATGCCGGAGGTAATCGCGGTCCAGACGTCGCTGGCAATATCGATGTAGTGACGCGCATGAACACCGTCGGGCTTGGTCGCGACGATCGGGCGTCCGTCGTCTGAGGTCTGGCGAATACCTATATCAAGGGGGATATCGCCCAGAAACGGAATCCCGCGTCTTTCGGCCTCCAGCCTTGCGCCGCCGTGGCCGAATATCGGCGTGAGCTTCTGGCAGGCGGGGCAGCAGAAGCCCGACATGTTTTCGATCAATCCCAGGATCGGGATGTTCACCTTCTCAAACATCGCGATGCCGCGCCGCGCGTCGATCAGCGCGATGTCCTGCGGGGTGGAGACGATGACCGCACCTGCGAGCGGCGCCTGCTGCGCCATCGTCAGCTGCGCATCGCCGGTGCCCGGCGGCAGGTCGATGACCAGGATATCGAGATCGCCCCACGCCACCTCGCGCAGCATTTGCGTGATGGACGAGATCACCATCGGCCCGCGCCAGATCATCGCAAGGTCTTCCTCGACCAGAAAGCCGATCGACATCACCTTGACGCCAAAGCGCTCCAGCGGCTCCAGCATGCGCGGGCCGACCTGACGGGGTTTGCCACGCAGGCCGAACAGTTTTGGTTGCGAAGGGCCATAGATGTCGGCATCGAGGATGCCGGTTTTCAGTCCGAGGGCGGCAAAACCGAGCGCCAGATTGCACGAGGTGGTGGACTTGCCGACACCGCCCTTGCCGGAGGCGACCGCGATGACGTGTTTGACGCCGGGAATGCCAACGGCTCGCGACGTTGCATGTGCTGCAGGGGTTGGCTGGGTGGCGGACACGACGGGTTCCTCATGATCCAAGGGGATCGCCTTTCTTCCGATCGCGCGCACGCAAATAATCTTCGGTCGACATCACGGGTGGCCGCTGCGGCGCGCCATGCGGGTCAAAGCCCTCATTGACCACGGCTTCGACCCGGCAGTCGGCGCACATTTTGATGACGTCGATGCGTTTGGCATTGGCGCCCTGGAACATCCAGTGCTTCTCGCCGAGTTTTGCCAACACGCGATCGATCGAGCTCTTGGTGCCGAACGGCTTGCCGCAGGCGATGCAGTGGAACGGTTCTTCTTCCTTCAGAACGCGCAATGGCGCGTTCCATGCCGCAAAATCCAGCCGCGGCTCGAGCGTGATGACCTTTTCGGGACAGGTCGCTTCGCAAAGTCCGCACTGCACGCACAGACTTTCGGTGAAGCGCAGCATGGCGCGGTCGGGGTTGTCGGACAGCGCGCCGGTCGGGCAGGCGGTGACGCAGGCATGGCACAGCGTGCAGCCTTCGACATTGAGATTGACGCCACCGAACGGCGCACCCGGCACAAGCGGCACCGCATCGACCGGCGCGGGTGCCGCGAGATGCAGTTCACGAAACGTCGTTTCGAGTACGCCGCGTTTGCCGCCGCGCGGCACGAAGCCGGCCGGCTTTAGCGTCGTGATGCCAACCGGCGCAGCATCGAGCAGGACGCGCAGCTGGTCGGGGTCGTCGGTCTCGATGATGCGCACCAGGCCCGCGCCGAAACCGAGCGCGGCAACAACGGTGTCGGACGTCTCGGCGGACCGGCGCAGTCCGGCAATATCGTGTTTGGGTCGGGCGCGCGTCAGGATCGCCACGCCGCTGCCGCCATAGGCAAAGACCGCGGCGATGTTCTCCGGTCCGAGCTGCGTGACCTCGTTGACCCGCAGCGGCAGCACATGCGCCGGCAGTCCGGCGCCGAACCGGGCCAGGGCGTCAATCAATCCGTCGCCGTGCTCGCCGTCATGAAACAGCACGATCGCGTTACTGCCGCCCGCCTTGCGATAGGTCTGCACCAGCGTGCGCAACCGCCGCATCAGCGCGTCGGCGCTGGGCAGCGCGTAGGAAGCCGCACCCGTCGGACATACCGAGGCGCAGGCGCCGCAGCCGGCGCACACATTGGCGTCGATCGCGACTGCATTGCCGTTTGGCGTGATCGCCCCGGTTGGGCAGAGATCGAGGCAGCGCGTGCATCCGGTGATGCCGGAGCGCGAATGGGCGCAAAGCGCTTCCTCGAAGTGGATGAAGCGCGGCTTGTCAAAGGTGCCGACCAGGCCGCCGGCATCCGCGATCGCGCGCTCGACGGCGGCGCGGTCGCGTGGATCGGCGCGCAGATATCCCGGACGCAATTCAGGCGCCGGGAATAACGCAGTGCCGCCCGAGAGATCGAGGATCAGGTCGCAGGTCGAGGTCGCGCCGTCGCGCGAGGGGCCGAACAGGAGTTTGGCGCGCGAGGAGGGCAGCGGCAGCGCATAGTCGTCGATTGCAAGCTCAAACGCGCCGAGATGCCCGCGCGCGTTGCGGATGGTGCCCTTGAGAACCGGAAACTCATTGATCCGGCGCGGGGCGACGTCGCCGGACCTGGTCAGAAGCACGGTAATATCGAGGCGATCGGCGAGGCGCTGGGCGGCCTCGATGGCGATCTCGTCGCGGCCGTAGATCAGCGCGACGCCGCTGCTCTCCAGCGTCACCATCGAGATCGGCGGCATGCCTTCCTGGGCCGCTGCGATCAGCGCCGCGGCTTTCGGGCCGGCCGCGGCCGCCTCGTTCGACCAGCCGCCGGTTTCGCGGATGTTGGCGAAGCTGAGCTGGGCTTGCGGGAAACTTTCCGCGACTTCCCGGAACAGCGGGGCCTCCTGCGTACAGGCCACCGTAATGGGCGTGCCGTCGGCGAGGGCTTCCTTGAACCGCTCAAGTTCGAGGCCGCAGAGCTGGTTTACTTGCGTTATCTTGCCCGCGCAGCCGCGGCCAATCGCCGCCGCATCGAGCGGCATGGTCTTCTCGCAACTGCAAATCAGAAGATGAGACGGCGCCGTACCCATGAATTCAATACCCTGAACCGGCGCGCAGGTCGTGCGGTTCGTTTCTGGTTCCGCAGTACCTTGCCGGATCAAATTTCCGCAAGACCGGGACCCGCTCGCGTTGCGAGCCCAAGGGGGATAGCATACACCGGCGGACCGCAAAGCATTAGAGGGATGAGCCTTTCGATGACGTCGAGTCTCGCGGGGGCGGAACAAGCACTCGACCTGCCCCCCGGTTATACTTTGGTCGCGTTACGCGAACTCGGCGACGTGTTCGCCCATGGATGCGAAATCGCCGCCGCATCGGGTGCCGGGACGCTGATCTGGGTGCGGCGCTACGATCTGGTCGAATTCGCCGTGGTTCTCGAACCCGACGAACCGCTGAACTCGGCCCGCAGGGCCTTCTTCGCCGGCATGAACGCCATGGGTGACGCGATTGCGGCCCATTGCCCGCCCGAGCGGGACGTGAGTTTCGACTGGCCCGATGCGATCAGGTTCGACGCTGGATTGCTCGGCGGCGCGCGGCTCGGCTGGCCGCCCGATTGCGGTGAGGCCGACGTGCCGGCGTGGCTGGTGTTCGGCGTGATCCTGCGCGCCGCCGACATGGCGCATATCGAGGAGGTGGAGGCTGCATCGGGCGTTTCGCTGCTGAGCGCAGGTTTTGAGATGATCGACACCGACGCCATCATCGGCAGCTTCGCCCGCCATCTGATGACAGCGTTCGACCGCTGGAACGAATGCGGCTTCGAGGTCATCGCCAAGGACTATTTGGAACGGCTTTCCAAGCGAAAAGTCGGCGAGCGCCGGGAAATCGACCTCAACGGCGATCTTCTGGTCAAGCTGCCCGCCGGCAGCGGGCCGCCCGACCGGACCAGCCTTGTGGATGCGCTGGCGAAGGCGGACTGGTATGATCCGCATTCGCGCGGTCCGAAACTCGGATGAGGCGGACATGTTGAAATTGCCGCGAACCATCAGGCTCGACCCATCGGATACCTTCGTGTTCGAGCGTGCCGCCGAACCCGGCGAATGGGCTGTTTCCGGCGCGTTCGTATTCTGGAACCAGGATCCAGTCGCGCTCGCTCAAAAGCAGCGCGTGGCGCTGCGCTCCGGCTTTCTTGGGATCGACAGTCTGGGCTGGTCCACGCTCGCGATCGTGACCGAAGCGACGGAGGTGGAGCGGCAAGCCGTGGTTGCGCGCCTCGCCGTGCAATTGTTGGAGAAGTTCGGCGCGCCGGATATGGAAGCCGCGCGCGGCGCCGCCGAGGAAGAGGTCGCGTTTGCGGCCTCGTTGTGCGACCACCCGACCCAAACCTTGCTCGCCGTGCAACGCAGCATCGAGGACGGTGAAATCCGCGAGCGTTTTCGCACCCTCAAGCCGCGCGAGGCTGCAGCCGATGGCGATCGGTTGCCCGCGCATGCCCGCGCCTTTACCTTTCACGAAGTCGAAGGCGACGATGAACCTGCCGAGGAGGTCGATCTGCTGGGATTGATGGGAGCCGACCGCATGACCGGGAACCGCAAATGAGGGAATTCTGGGTAGCCTCGGGCCATCACCTGACGCGCCGCGCCGATCATGGCGGGCTGGTCGCGACCCCCGAACTTATCATGGCCTATCTGGCGCGGCCCGAATTGATGCCGCCGGCTGACGCTTGCGAGGCCGAGCGAAACCTGCACGCCGGCCTGCTGGCGGATCCCCTTCGTCCGGTTTCGAAAACCGACATCGCTGCGGTCGCCGACCCCGATGCGCGCGAGAACTGGACCTTCATGATCAACTTCCGCGACCGGCTGGTCGCCGCCCCCTCGCTCGAGGCCGTATACGTGAGCCTCGTCCGTCATGGCGCCAGCGATCTGCCACCTATCTTTCTCTCCCAGCTCTGCCATCTGATCCTGCGTAACGCGCTCGAGGGTTGCGACGATCCCTATATGCTGCGCGCGGCCGAACTGTTCTATCGCAGCCAGCAGGCGACCGTGCATGACGGTACACTGCTGCTTGCCGATGCCGAGGTCGTTGAGGCGCAGCAACACGCCGAGCACGACCTGCATTCGTCGCCGCTTACGGCGATGCTGGCGCCGCCGAAGGCGTTTGGCGAGATGGATGTGATGGACGACGAGAACGCCTGGACCTACTGGTCGCGTTCCGACGCCCATGCGATGGTAATGAACATCGGCGGCAATCCGAAGGCGCGCGCCGGGCTCTGCCGGGTGATCGAACGATGGATTGCCCATCTGCTCGGTGTGGCCGTCAGCGTCGAGACGGTGGCCTCGATCGACGACCGCGACTGGCGCTGGTTCGTCGGCCTCGATAGCGAGGGCACCAGACTGGGCAATGCGTTGTGGAACGGTGCTGTGGTGGACGCCAACGCCTCGGAACGCATCGTCGCCCTGATGCGTTTGACGATTGAGGACACGCGGCTGGTCGACGAACGCGTCGGTACCAGGCCGGTCTACCTCATTCTGGCTATGGGCGCGGACAAGGTCGTGCGCCTGAAGCCGCAAAATCTCCTCGCCGGGCTGCCGCTTGCACCAAAGGCGAATGTGGCATGACCGGTCGGCGGACGGAGGGCCTGTTATGGCGATGACGGAGGCATCGCGCGAAGTTGGCGTGGTGGTGCGTCGCCGGGCGATCGACAATCCCTGGATCGACCATGTGTGGTCGCCGGCGATGGTTCTCGATGAAGTACCTGCGACCGCGCCGTGGACCGTGCTGTCGGCCGAATCCGACGCAACGACATATTACGCGGGTTCGGCCAGCATCGACCTGTTCAGTTCCGACACCGCGAATTATCGCGACAACCTCGCCGACGGCGAGCCGCGCATCTGGGTCGCGCTGCGGCGTCAGGACGGCGGCGCCGAACTCGAACTGACCAAGGTCACCGCCGATCCGACCGAAGGGGAAGCGATCTTTGAAAGCGGTTGCGACGTCATCGGCACCGTCCCGATGTCGGCTGAGATCGCGTCCTGGATCGCCGCCTTTGTCGACGAATTTCATGTCGAGCGAGCGTTCCATAAGCGCAAGCGCGATCGCGCCAGCGGCGACCGCCCGCGTGGCCCAGGGAATGGTGGGCCGGATCCTGGCCCGGATGAAGGAAAAGGCCGCGCATGAGTGCTCCGGACCACGGCAACGAAGACAAGGGCTTTCTGGCGCGATGGTCGCAGCGCAAGCAGGAGACGAAACAGCCGGAGCGTGACGCGCCGGTTGCCGAAACCGACGTCGCCGCCGAATCTGCCGTTGAAGCTGAGGCTCCGGAGGAGTTCGATCTTTCCAGCTTGCCAACGCTCGATGAGCTGACGCCGACGACCGACATCACCGGGTTTCTGCGCAAAGGCGTTCCCGAACATCTGCGTAATGCGGCCTTGCGAAAGTCTTGGGCGCTGGATCCTGCCATCCGAAATTACGTCAATCCCGCGCTCGAATACGCCTATGACTGGAACACGCCGGGGGGCGTGCCGGGCAACAGTGAGATCGGCTCCGGCATGGACGTCGCGCGGCTGGTTTCCCAGATCATGGGCACTGGCGAAACCGTGGTCGAGCCTTCGGCATCGACCGCTCAGGATCCAACAGAGTTGGCGAGCGACCGCGCGCCAACCGGCGAGCAACCACCGGGCCTGTCGGACCAACCGCTGAGATTGAGCATGCCGCTTTCGGCGGAGCAGAATCCTTCGAATCGGGAGGCGGGGGCTGGTATCGAGGTTGGGCAGAAGAGAGACTCTGAGGCCCTCGGTTCTATTGCACCGCAGCAGCCGGTGCGACGCCATGGCTCGGCAAAACCGACTGATTAGACAAAAGTTTTTTGGGAACATAGGCAAACCCTATGTTACAAATTTGGGATTGGAATAATTCCAGTTCCAAATCGTATGCTCGAATAAGGGGCGCAAGCGGGCGGGGAGAAGTCGGGTGCACCATGCGTGACGCCGGACTGGAACAGGCAATCAAGGCCGCAGGTGGTGTCGCACGTCTGGCGCGAGCGATCGGCATTGCCCAACCTTCGGTTTCGGCGTGGTCGCGCATTCCGGCAGAACGAGTTCTCGCCGTCGAGGCAACGACGCGTGTGCAGCGTTCCGTGCTTCGCCCCGATCTCTACGGATTCGAGGCTCAGGTGTCATCCAACCCCGAAATCGACGAGATTGATGCGCTGCGCGCCGCGGAATACGGCCTGTTGTCGCTGCTGCTCGGCAAGGCGCCGGACGCTGACACGCTCGCCCGGGTGGCCGCATTGAAGGGCGACGCCTCCGATCTCGGCATAGCGCATATCGAACTCGCCGCAGCCGCAGCAGCGGCGGATAACCGAGCCGTGAGCAAGGAATTCTTCGACCTGTTCATCGGGCTCGGCCGCGGCGAGCTGCTGCCCTATGCCTCCTATTACCTGACCGGCTTCCTGCACGAGCGCCCACTGGCGCGCGTCCGCGAAGATCTGGATCTGCTTGGGATCGAACGAGCGGGCACCTCGCGCGAGCCGGAAGATCATGTCGCGATCCTGCTCGAGGTCATGGCCGGCCTGGCGCGCGGCGACTTTGAGGCTGACCTGGCCGAACAGGCGCGATTCTTCGAACGGCACCTGAAGCCTTGGGCAGCGCGGATGTTTGCCGATCTGGAGATGTCGCGTGCGGCCAACTTCTACCGGGCCGTCGGCCGCGTCGGCCGTGTTTTTATGGAACTGGAGTCCGAGGCTTTTACGCTGTCGGAGTGATGCGCAAGGCAAACGTGAGAACGATGTGGAGGAGATCGCGATGAGCAAGCCATCCGAAAAGGCGCCCGGCAGCAAGCCGCAGGATGCGAAGGCACTCAACCGTCGCCGCTTCTTCATGATGAGTGGATCGGTGGTTGCGGCGGCGGCGGTGGTGCCGCTGGCGGGCGGTGAGGCGAAGGCGGACGAGTCGCAGGCCGAGCGCGTCAAGGCCCGCTACAAGGAGACCGATCACGTCAAGAACTACTACCGCGTCAACCGTTATTGATGGGAACACGCACATGTTGATGAAGCGAAGAGATGGATCCGCAGGCAAGGCGCGTTTGCAGGGTGTCGCCGCCGGCCTGGCATCGGGGGTTCTCGACCGCCGCACGTTTCTGCGCCGGTCCGGTCTGGCCGCAGGCGCGGGCGCGGCATTGGGGTTGATGCCGCTCGGCTCGGTGCGCAAGGCAGCGGCCGGTCCGAAAATCGTCGGCGCCCCGACCGAAATCAAAAAGAACATCTGCACCCATTGCTCGGTCGGCTGCACCGTCATTGCCGAAGTTCAGAACGGTGTCTGGGTCGGCCAGGAGCCGGCCTGGGACAGCCCGATCAACCGCGGCTCGCATTGCGCCAAGGGCGCGTCGGTGCGCGAACTCGTGCATGGCGACCGCCGCCTGAAATATCCGATGAAGCTGGTCAACGGCGAGTGGCAGAAGGTGTCGTGGGACCAGGCCATCAACGAGATCGGTGACAAGATGCTGGAGATTCGCGCCAAGTCCGGTGCAGATTCCGTCTATCTGCTCGGCTCCGCGAAATTCTCCAATGAAGGCGGTTATCTGTTCCGCAAGTTCGCGGCGTTCTGGGGTACCAACTCCGTGGATCACCAGGCCCGCATCTGCCACTCTACTACCGTCGCCGGCGTCGCCAACACCTGGGGCTACGGCGCGATGACCAATTCCTACAACGATATCAGAAACTCGAAGACCATCGTCTTCATGGGATCGAATGCTGCCGAAGCGCATCCGGTGTCGCTGCAGCACATCCTGACCGGCAAGGAGATCAACCGCGCCAACGTCTTCGTGCTCGACCCGCGCTTCACCCGCACCGCGGCCCATGCCACCGAATATGTCCGCTTCCGCAGCGGCACCGACATCGCGGTGATCTGGGGTATGCTGCACCACATCTTCAATAATGGCTGGGAAGACAAGCAATTCATCGCCCAGCGCGTCTACGGCATGGACCAGATCCGCGCCGAAGTCGCCAAGTGGACGCCGGAAGAGGTCGAACGCGTTACCGGCATTCCGGGCGAGCAAGTGAAGAAGGTCGCAGAGACCTTTGCCAAGCAACGGCCCTCGACCTTCATCTGGTGCATGGGCGGCACCCAGCACACCGTCGGCACCGCCAACGTCCGGGCCTATTGCAATCTTCTGCTGGCAACCGGCAATGTCGGCACCTTCGGCGGCGGCGCCAACATCTTCCGCGGCCACTGCAACGTGCAGGGCGCGACCGATATCGGTCTCGATATCACGACGCTGCCGCTCTATTACGGCCTGGTCGAAGGCGCCTGGAAGCACTGGGCGCGGGTTTGGGAAGTCGAATATGATTATCTCCAGGCGCGCTTCGACGAAGTGCCGGCGAAAGCGGGCCGTCCGGCCCGTACCCGCAAGCAGAACATGGAACTGCCTGGTATCCCGTCGACCCGCTGGTTCGATGCCACGCTCGCCAACCCCGATGATGTCGATCAGCGCGACAGCCTGAAGGCGATGTTCATCATGGGGCACGGCGGCAACACTGTGCCGCGCATGACCGAAATGGTGAAGGGCATCGAGAAGCTCGAGTTGCTTGTCGTCGCCGACCCGCATCCGACCACGTTCGCGGCGATCTCGGAGCGCAAGAACGGCACCTATCTGCTGCCGGCCTGCACCCAGTTCGAGACCTCGGGCTCGCGCACCGCGTCGAACCGCTCGCTGCAGTGGGGTGAGCAGGTGGTCAAGCCGATCTTCGAATCGAAGGACGATTACGAGATCATCTATCTACTTTCCAAGAAGCTCGGTTTCGCTGATCCGATGTTCAAGAACATCAAGGTGGAGAACAATCATCCGTCTTCGGAGGACCTGCTGCGCGAAATCAACCGCGGCGGATTTTCGACCGGCTATTCCGGCCAGTCGCCGGAGCGGCTGAAGGCGCACATGAAGAACCAGGGCAAATTCGACCTGGTAACGCTGCGCGCCAAGGCCGACGAACCCGACATCGGCGGCGATTATTACGGCCTGCCGTGGCCGTGCTGGGGCACGCCGCAGATCAAGCATCCGGGGACGCACACACTCTACAATACCAACCTTCACGCCAAGGACGGCGGCGGCACTTTCCGTGCGCGGTTCGGCGTGGTCTACGAGGAAAAGCAGCCGGACGGGTCGGTCAAGTCCGTCAATTTGTTGGCCGAAGGTTCCTACAGCAAGGGCTCCGAACTGACCGACGGCTACCCGGAATTTACCTACGGCGTGCTGAAGAAACTCGGCTGGGACAAGGACCTCACAGAAGCCGAACTCGCCACCATCAACAAGATCGGTGGCAATAGTCCCGACGGCGTCGGCTGGGCGGTCGATCTGTCGGGCGGCATCATTCGCGTCACGCTGGAGCATGGCGTGATGGCGTATGGCAACGGCAAGGCCCGCGCGGTGGCATGGAATCTGCCGGATCCGGTGCCGGTTCATCGCGAGCCGATCTATACCGCGCGTCCCGAACTCGTCGCCAAATACCCGACGCGGCCGGACGGACGCCAGTTCCGCATGGCCAATCTCGGCTTCGCGATTCAAAAGGCGGCGGTGGACAAGGGGCTTGCCAAGCAATTCCCGATCATCCTGACCTCGGGACGTCTGGTGGAATACGAAGGCGGTGGCGAGGAAACCCGGTCGAACCGCTGGCTCGCTGAGTTGCAGCAGGACATGTTCGTCGAGGTCAATACCTCGGACGCCAGCGAGCGCGGCATCAAGGATGGCGGCTGGGTCTGGGTCTACGGCCCGGAAAACAGCTCGAAGGCCCGCGTCAAGGCGCTGGTCACCGACCGCGTCGGCAAGGGCGTGGCGTTCATGCCGTTCCACTTCGCCGGCTGGTTCCAGGGCGTCGACCAGCGCGGCAAATATCCAAAGGGCAACGATCCGATCGTGCTGGGCGAAAGCGTGAATACGCTGACGTCCTACGGCTACGATCCGGTCACCGGCATGCACGAGGGCAAGGTGACCCTGTGCCAGATCCAATCGGCGTGAGGGGAGAATAGATCATGGCTCGCGTCAAATTTCTCTGTGATGCCGACCGTTGCATCGAATGCAACGCTTGCGTGACAGCCTGCAAGAACGAACATGAAGTGCCGTGGGGCATCAATCGCCGCCGCGTCGTCACCATCAATGACGGCAAGCCCGGCGAACGCTCGGTGTCCATGGCCTGTATGCACTGTACCGATGCGCCTTGCGCGGCGGTATGTCCGGTGTCGTGTTTCTATACGACCGCCGACGGCGTGGTGCTTCACTCCAAGGACCTCTGCATCGGCTGTGGCTATTGTTTTTATGCTTGTCCGTTCGGCGCACCGCAATATCCGAAGGTGGGCAACTTCGGATCGCGCGGCAAGATGGACAAATGCACCTATTGCGCGGGTGGGCCGGAGGCGGACTCGACGCGGGCCGAGTATGCCAAATACGGCGCCAACCGTCTCGCCGAGGGCAAGCTGCCGATTTGTGCCGAGATGTGCTCGACCAAGTCGCTGCTTGCCGGCGACGGCGCGATCATCGCCGAAATCTACAAGGAGCGCGTGATGAAGCGCGGTTACGGTTCGGGCATGTGGGGCTGGAAAACCGCCTACAGCGATTCGCCGACCGGCTGATGCATTTGGCCGTCGCGCTACGCGCGGCGGCACTCATGTCACGAGAAACGGGAAGGTCACCGGCCTATGCCAAGCTCTATCTCAAACCTCCGGGCGCTATGCGCCGCCATTGCACTGCTGTTCGTGTTCGCGAATCCCGCCGTCGCCCAGCTTTCGTTCAAGCCGACCGCCGAAGCGGTTCAGGAAGACAAGCTCCTGAACGCGTTGAAGGAAGGTGACAAGATCACCGGGCGGATAACGATCCCCGACGCCATGGCGTCCAGCCTGATTCAGCCTGCGGGGCGCGACTGGCGCGATTTTCATCGCAGCAAGCTGCCGATCATCGGCGGCGTCGCCATCATCGGCATGCTGGCTCTGCTCGCAATCTTCCTGCTGGTGCGCGGGCGCATTCGCATCGATCACGGGTTTTCTGGCGCCAAACTTCTGCGCTTTGCCAGCTTCGAGCGCTTCACCCACTGGCTGACGGCAAGTTGCTTCATTGTATTGGCCCTGTCGGGACTCAACATCAGCTTCGGCCGGATCCTGATTTTGCCGCTGTTCGGCGCGAACGCTTTCGCCACCATGTCGGCTTACGGCAAATACGCCCATGACTATCTGGCGTTTCCCTTCATGCTTGGCCTGATCATCATGTTCCTGATCTGGATCAAGGATAACATCCCCGGCAAGCTCGACCTGGACTGGATCAAGCAGGGTGGTGGTCTCCTGTCCAAAGGACAGCATCCGCCGGCCCATCGCTTCAATGCTGGCCAGAAGGGCATTTTCTGGATCGTGATCATTGGCGGCGCGCTGATGTCGGTGTCCGGCTGGTTCATGCTGTTCCCGTATATTCCTGCCAACGTCACGGAGTTGCAGTTCTGGACTGTGATCCATGCCGTGATCGCGATGCTGTTCATCGCTGCCATGCTGGCCCATATCTACATCGGCTCGGTCGGGATGGAGGGCGCGTTCGATGCGATGGGTACCGGCGAGGTCGACCTCAACTGGGCCAAGGAGCATCACTCGCTGTGGGTCGAGGAAGAACAGGCTAAGGGCCGCGCGCCGTCGGGAAGTGCCGCGCGACCCGTGGCAGCGGAATGATGGTGCGGATACTGAGCAGTTCGAGGGAAATACGATGAAGAGCTTTCTGGCGGCTTTGGCGTTTGCGGCGATCGCCGCGTTCTGTGTGTCGTCCGTGCTCGACACC
This sequence comes from Xanthobacteraceae bacterium, assembly GCA_019748335.1. GTDB lineage: Bacteria > Pseudomonadota > Alphaproteobacteria > Rhizobiales > Xanthobacteraceae > Bradyrhizobium. The sequence continues at coordinate 18,188 of JAIEPP010000191.1, read as the reverse complement.
ATTCAGCAGACGAGCTCAGTTGCCTACACGACCAGCGGCGCCCGGGTCGGTGATCCCGGCAATAATTTGATCGGGCCGAACTGATCCGGGCAGCCATGTTGAGTGCACCCAAGACAGTTCCGGCCTGGCCGTCCGAAATTCGGCTGGTGAAGGACCGCCGCACCCTTCACGTTGCATTTGACGACGGCGCGGCTTTCAACCTTTCCGCCGAACTGCTGCGGGTGACCAGTCCGTCCGCCGAAGTGCAGGGCCATTCCGAGGCGCAACGCAAGACGGTTGGCGGCAAGCGCAACGTGACCATTCTCTCCGTCGACCCGGTCGGCAATTACGCCGTGCGGCTCACCTTCGACGACATGCACAATACCGGCATCTACTCCTGGGCGTTCCTGCGCGATCTCGGCGTCAACGCCGAACGGCGCTTTCAGGCCTATCTCGACGATCTCCAGGCCAAGGCGCTGGACCGCGACCGGCCGGGCATGCGGTGAGGCTAGGGGCTACTTTGCATGGGGTTGTTTTCGCGATTTTGTTTCCAGGCACCGGCGTGCAACGCCGAAGAGTTCTAGTCCGGGAACACCGGGCCCTTGACGGCGGCAGCAACGGGCGAAACGATCGTCGGGAATGGTCTGTACTCACAGAATCTTCCGGTTCGCGTGGCTGATCTGGGCGGCCTTGCTGCTTCTGCCGGCGCTTGGAACCAGGGCCGCCGTCGCGCAGTTGCGCGGACATGGCGGGCCGGTGCGGGCATTGGCTATATCGCCCGACGGCGTAACCGCCATCTCGGGAAGCTTTGATTCAACCGCGATCCGCTGGTCGCTGACGCGCAATGCCGCCGTGCAGGTCCTTCGTTTCCACGCCGACGCCGTCAACGCGGTGGTCCTGTTCAATGATGGACGTGTCGCGACGGCCGGCGCCGACGGGCGTATTGCGATCTGGACACCCGGCAACACCCAGCCCGACGCGGTGATGGAAGGCCATACCGCGCCGATCGCAGCACTCGCGGTATCGCCCGACGGCGCAACATTGGCTTCGGCGTCGTGGGATCAAACCGTGCGGCTGTGGCCGCTCACTGGCGGCGGCGCGCCGCGCGTGCTGGAAGGGCATGCGCAAAACGTCAACGGTGTCGCGTTTGCCCCGGACGGCCGCACGCTGGTCAGCGCCAGCTACGATCAGAGCGTTCGTATCTGGCCGCTCGCGGGTTCGTCACCACCGGACGTCATTGCGATGCCGAGCCCGCTCAACACCGTCGCGATTGGCCACGATGGCGAAATCGCGACCGGTGGTGCCGACGGCAGACTGTATTTCCTCAATAGCGACGGCACGCGCGCGGGCGAGGTTGCCGCCGGGCCGAGACCGGTGATCTCGATTGCGATCTCACCCGATGGGGCGTTGGTGGCGGCCGCGAGCATTGGTGGCGCAGTCGCTGTAATCGATCGCAAGACGCGCAATCTTGCGCGCACACTGGTGGGTCCCGGGTTGCCGGTGTGGTCGGTAGCGTTTCTGCCTGATAGCCGTACGTTGCTCACCGGTGGCGCCGACAACATCATCCGCCGCTGGGACGCGGTGACGGGAGAGCCCGTCGATCCACTCCTACTGGAAACCGCGGGAGACCCACTGGCCGCCTACGCCGGTGACCACGGCGCGAACATTTTCCGTGCCTGTGTTGCCTGTCATACGCTGGGTGCCGATCAGGCCAACAGAGCAGGACCCACGCTGGCCGGCCTGTTCGGCCGACGGATCGCAACCTTGCCGGGCTATGATTTCTCGGAAGCCCTCAAGCGCCTCGATATTGTCTGGACACCGGAGACGGTTTCCCGATTGTTCGAGATCGGACCTTCGGCCTACACGCCGGGCACCAAGATGCCCGAGCAGCGCATCGGTTCTGAACAGGACCGCGCCGCCTTGGTACAGTTCCTGGAGCGCGCGACCAGACCCTAGAGAAAGCGTGAACGCGGTCTGTGATTCAGTTCACATTTGCGCGTCGGGCGTTGAGCTAAGGCAAACACGGGGTGGGCTTCTCCCAACGGAGGTTCCCATGAACCGTTTGATGATCTCTGGATTTGTCGCAGTCGCCCTGCTTGCTGCTGCAATCACCGTGCTGCCGTCGCACTCGCTGCTGGGCTATCGTGTCACTGCGACAACTGGTACGGCGTCGTCGCAGCAACGCCAGACCTCGGCCGTCGCGAACAAACTCCCGATCGAGGAATTTGAGGATATGTCGTTGGTCTTTTCGGCCCCGCCCAAGCACTGAAGCGAGACGACGACGGGACGTATCTCCTCTGGGCAGGAGTTATGCTCACTTCGCAGGATGAGTATACCCCGACCGTTTTGCCGAGATGGATCGAGGCCGCCCCTAGGCGCAACAACCATAAAACTGCAGCATCGTTCAAATCGCAGTGCCTGCGCCGCGGGCCTTGGACGGGAAGTGATCTTGCATGGAAACTTTTAGCCGCGGCGAACGATACAACGCGAACGTGCAATCCTATGCCCCAAACTCAGCGGAGCCTAGGCCGATGCAAGCCATTCATTCGGCGAACTGCGACACGGTGACCGCCGGGAAAAGCTTGTCAAAAATGTTCTTGGTGCCTTCGGCATTCGACGCTGTATCGGCCTTCCACTCCCGATTATCCAGTTTGTGGCGCTCGAAGGCTCTCCAAAACTCCGTAAATATGAACGCGGCTGGCGGGGCTGTTTTCTCTTCAGTTGGAGAGACCCTGGGGATCTCCGTAATGGGATGCCGCAACTCGTCGAGCAGGGTTGCGTAACCGCGCAAAATGGTACGTTCGACCAGTCTTCCGGCCACCGTACCGGGGTCCTTTGTAATCCCGATTTGGCGCGCCGCCGCGGTTATAATCGAGCGGTGCAGCTCGTCGGGGGTGCCACCGGTCAGCATGCGCCCGATCACGGCCTTCTGCTGAGGCGCGAACATGTTCGACGCATACCGAAAAAGGCCGTCGAGCTCCCTTGCGTCCTCGCGGCCCATTTTTTCGATTTCGTGGGGCTCAAGAAAATCGAGGCCGCCGGTCTCCGCTCGTCTGATCTCCTGGCGCCAAACCGAATCGTCGATCCAGTGCCGGATCGCGCTTTCCAGTTCGGCTCGCTTTGGTAGCTGATTGGCCACGGTCATGGTTTCGATTTGCAGGACAAGCGTGAGCGCCCGCCGGCGAGCGATGCGAAAGTCGCTGGTCAGAAGGCTGCGAACAAGCTCCCCCGAGAAGCCGAAAGCCGCAAGGCGGCTCGGCCATTTCCACCGCAAAAACCATGTATGGCCGCGACGGCGCAGGTAAGTAGGCAATGGAATTTTGGGCTCCCGTGGACCATCATGGTGGACCATCGGCTGCCGGAGTTCAGAGCGGTCGATCTAAAGCGTTAAGGCAGTTCAGTTATTTCGGAGTCTGGCTGGGGAACTAGGATTCGAACCTAGACAAACAGAGTCAGAGTCTGTTGTGCTACCGTTACACCATTCCCCAACAGGTCCAGCGATAATACCTAAGCTTATTCAGTGGCTTAGGGTGGTCGCTGGGCTATTGCTTGCGACGGATCAGCAAATCGCGTCCAAGTGGGGCCCTTCTACCCGCTAGCTCCCGGCTTTGGCAAGCGGAGCGTCCGGCTATGTGGGGGGCGGCCGGGCCTGAATGCCGGCCTTTTGCAGGCGGCTTGGCGCCGCGGTCAGGGCGGGGCGAATGAGCGTGTTTTTCGAGGAGCTGGATTATCGCCCGACGCCGATCGGGGCGCTCAGCCTGCGGCGGCGACGCTCGCCCAGCTCCGGCGTCGATGTCTACGAAATCAAGCTCGGCGACGAATACCTGATGTCGAGCCAGTTCACTGCGGCCGAGATCGATCTGGCGCGGCTGGGGCTGGCGGCGCTGACGCGCGAGGCGCCAGCGCGCCGGGATCTCGATGTCGTCGTCGGCGGGCTCGGGCTTGGCTACACCGCGCAGGCCGTGCTGGAACATTCGAGCGTGCGATCGCTCGTCGTGGTCGATGCGCTGGCCGAGGTGATCGAGTGGCACGAGCAGGGCTTGTTGCCGCTCGGCAAGCAATTGACCGGCGATCCGCGCTGCCGCCTGGTCCATGGCGACTTTTTTGCGATGACGCTTTCCGCCGATGGCTACGACAAGCGCACGCCGGCGCGCCGCTTCGATGCGGTGCTGGTCGACATCGACCACTCGCCGCGAAAGCTGCTGCATCCAAGCAACGCCGCCTTGTACGAGAAGGCGGGGCTCGCCCGGTTGACCGAACACCTCAAGCCCGGCGGCGTCTTTGCATTGTGGTCGAACGATCCGCCGGACCAGCTATTCGAACGTGTGTTGTCGGATGTCTTTGCAACCTCGGCGACCCATGTCGTGACCTTCGACAATGCCGCAGGCGAGCACACCGCGACCAACACCGTTTATGTCGCTCGCACGGCTTGACCGCCCGGGAACGCAACATCGCGGCCGTACCCGTCCGATCGACGGCCGTGGGGGACGACATGTGGCGGACCGCCCAACTTGCCGATGCCAACCAAGCGTGCGATGCTGAGCGGACCAAAGAACAGGGAAAGCAGCGGGTTGCCATACCCGGGCTGATCCAGAGCTCTCAAGAGCCAGACATCGGGCGGTACCTCCAGGAGATTTTCAAAATGAGATTGAAGCATATCGCAGGGCTGCTTTCTGCGGCCGCCATGTCGGTCGCGCTAGCAGGTGGCGCATCGGCCCAGCAGGCCGTCAAGATCGGTGTGGTCTTCCCCCTCAGCGGCAACGCCGCGAGCGCCGGCGTGCACGGCAAGGCCGCGATCGAAACCGCCGTGGAGATCATCAACACCGGCAGCGGCGGTCTCGGCAATCTGCCGCTCACGAGCAACGCAGGCCTCAAGGGGCTCGGCGGCGCCAAGATCGAGGTCGTCTTCGCCGACAATCAGGGCAGCCCCGCCGTCGGGCAAAATCAGGCACTTCGTCTGATCACCGAAGAAAAGGTGGTTGCGCTTGCGGGCGCCTATCAGTCGGGCATCACGCTGACCGCGAGTGCGATCGCCGAGAAGTACGGCATTCCCTTCGTCAACGGCGAGTCGGTCGCGGCCAACCTGACCGAGCGCGGCTTCAAGTGGTTCTTCCGCGTGACCCCGGTGGCGTCCGATTTCGCCAAGATCTATCTTGAGTTCCTCAAGGACATGAAAGCCGGTGGAATCAAGACCGACAATGTCGCGATCGTCCACGAGAACACTGAATACGGCACTTCCGTCGCGAGCGTCATCACCTCGGTCTTCAAGGAGAACGGCCTCTCGATCGCGCTGGATATTCCCTACGCCGCCAACACCACCGACGTGCAGAGCCAGGTGCTGCAGCTCAAGGACAAGAAGCCGGATGTCGTGATCATGGTGAGCTATACGTCGGATGCGATCCTGTACGCCAAGACCATGCAGGCGCTGGATTACAAGCCGCCGATGATCATCGCCGACAATTCCGGCTTCTCCGATCCGTCGTTCATCAAGACCGCAGGAAAGCTCACGCAGGGACTGTTCAATCGCTCGTCCTTCGCGATCGGGGCCAAGGGAACGCCGACCTTCCTGATCAACGAGATGTACAAGAAGAAGAGCGGTGGCGATGATCTCGACGATACCGCGGCGCGCCAGATGCAGGGCTTCTTCGTGCTGGCCGAGGCGATCGACCGTGCCGGTTCGACCGATCCCGCCAAGATCCAGGCGGCGCTGAAAGCGACCGACCTCAAGCCCGATCAGTTGATCATGGGCTACAAGGGCGTCAAGTTCGACGACAAGGGCCAGAACGTCCTCGCCGCCGGACTGGTGATCCAGTTGCAGGATGGCGAGAACTACGTGCCGGTGTGGCCGAAGCAGCTCGCCAAGACCGCCCCGGCATTGCCGTACAAGGGTTGGTAACCGGTTTTGAGGGCGGGCAGGCGTCCCGCCCTTTTCCATTTCGTCCAGTTTGATTTTCCCCGGTCGCGATCGCACGAGCCCAAGCCGCTGATATGTCCTCCATCCTCGTTCAGGTGATCGTCGGCGGCCTGTTGCTCGGCGCGGTCTATGCGCTGTTTTCATCCGGCCTCACGCTGATCTGGGGCATGATGAACGTCGTCAATTTCGCCCATGGCGATTTCGTCATGCTCGGCATGTACGTCGCCTTCATGGTCTGGACGCTGCTCGGCGTCGGACCGTTCGTCGGCGCGCCGGTGGCGGCGCTGGTGCTGGCGACGGTCGGTGTCATCGTCTATTTCGGATTGATCCGCAGCGTGATGAAGGGGCCGATGCTGGCCCAGATTCTCGGCACCTTCGGGCTCGCGCTGCTGCTGCGCTATTCCGTGTTCTGGGCTTTCGGCGCCAACTTTCTCACGCTGCCGGGCGATCTGGTCGGCGGCACCTATGATGTGCTCGGCATCAAACTGCAGGCGTCGCGCCTCCTGGCCGGTGTCGTCGCGCTGCTGGTGACGCTCGGGCTGCACCTGCTGCTGACGCGCACCTCGCTGGGATCAAAAATGCTGGCGGTTTCCGAAGATGCCACCGCGGCGCAACTGATGGGCATCCGCCCCGACAGCATGCAGGCGATCGCCTGGGCGATCGCGGCCGGCGCCACCGGCCTTGCCGGCGCGCTGATTGCGACCTTCTTCTATATCGCGCCGACCGTCGGCGAGACGCTCGGCATCGTCGCCTTTGTCACGGTGTCGCTCGGCGGCTTCGGCAGCGTGCCGGGCGCGTTGGTCGCGGGGCTTCTGATCGGCGTCATCGAATCGGTTTCGGCCTACTGGATCGGCGCGGTCTACAAGGACATCGTGGTCTATTCGCTGTTCCTGTGCTTCCTCTGGTTCCGGCCGCAAGGCTTGATGGGCAAGATGTGATGCGGCGCTTCCTCTGGCCCACGGTCGCGCTCGCGCTGATCATCCTGTATCCGCTGGTGTTCACGACCCCGTTCCAGCAGCGACTGGGCGCGCTGATCCTGCTCTATGCGATCGCGGCATCGGCCTGGAATATCGTCGGCGGCTATGCCGGCCAGGTCTCGGTCGGCCACGTCGTGTTCTTTGGCTGCGGCGCCTATGCCTCGATGGCGGCCTATTCGCATTTCGCGTTGCCGCCGATGGTCGGCGTTCCCGCAGGCATCGCTGCCAGTGTTGCGATCGCGGCCGTGATCGGCGTGCCGACGCTGCGGCTGTCCGGGCACTATTTCAGCATGGCGACCATCGCGGTCGCCGAACTGGCGCGGCTGATCGTGACCAACACCGAATTTCTCGGTGCCGCCGTCGGCCTCAGCGGTCCGACCGTGCCGCGCACGGTGTTCGATCTCTCCTTCATCTCGGCGCTGCCTTATTACTATCTGTTCCTCACCGTGCTTCTGATCACGCTCGGCATCACCTGGTGGATGACCAACAGCCGGATCGGCTTCTATCTGCGCGCGATCAAGGATTCCGAGCGCGCGGCGCGTTCGCTTGGCGCGCCGGCGAGCCGGGTCAAGCTCTATGCGTATATGCTGAGCGCGGGGCTCACCAGCGTCGCCGGCGCGCTCTATTCGATGATGTTCGGCTTCGTCGATCCCGAGTCCGGCCTCGGCATTCTCATTTCGGTGAAGATGCTGATCATGGCGGCGCTCGGCGGCGCCGGCCTGCTGTTCGGTCCGCTGGTGGGGGCTGCGATCCTGGTGCCGCTGGAGGAAATCTCCAACAACGTGTTGGGCGGCAAGGGCGCGGGACTCACCTTCGTCGTCTATGGCGCCATCATCGTGATCATCGCCCGGTTCCAGCCCGGTGGCATTCTGGCGCTGATCAACCGGCTCTGGGCGAAACACAAGCCTGCCGAGGCACCCGCTGCACAGGGAGCACCCCATGCTCCTTGAAGCCCGCAACGTCACAAAGGCCTTTGGCAGCTTCAAGGCGGTCGACGGCGCCAGCGTCACGCTGGAGCAGGGCGACATTCTCGGCCTCATCGGCCCGAACGGCGCCGGCAAGTCGACTTTATTCAACTGCCTGACCGGCGATCTCGTTTCGACCTCGGGCAAGGTGCTGTTCGAAGGCCATGACATAACGGCCATGACGCCAGAGGCGAGGGCGCGGCTGGGTCTGGCCCGTACATTCCAGGTGCCGCAGACCTTTGAAGGCATGACGGTGCTGGAGAACGTCATGATCGGCGCCTTCCTGCGCACGCCGCATCGCGCGGAAGCCGAGACGAAGGCACGCGCCGTGCTGGAGCGCGTCGGCATGGTCAGGCTTTCGGACGCGCCCGCGCGTTCGCTCGGCACGCCCGGCCGCAAGCGGCTGGAGATCGCGCGTGCGCTGGCCACCGAGCCCAAGGTTCTGCTGCTCGACGAGGCCATGGCCGGCCTGACCCAGAGCGAGGTACGGCTTGCGATCGACCTGGTGCGCGACATTCATCGTTCCGGCATCACGCTCGTGATTGTCGAGCACATCATGGAAGTCATCATGTCGCTGGCGAGCCGCGTCGTGGTGTTCCATCAGGGCAAGGAAATCGCGCGCGGCAGCCCGCGCGAGGTCACCGCCAATCCCGCCGTGATCGCGGCCTATCTCGGCACCCGCGCCGCCAAGGCCGCCGCCGGTCATACGCCAGTGGAATTGATGGGCGGACCTGCGACATGACCGGGGCGCTACTTTCCATCCAGCATCTCGAAGTCCGCTACGGCGACCTGATCGGCGTGTCCGATGTGTCGCTCGATGTGCCCGAGGGCAGCGTGGTGGCGCTGCTCGGCTCCAATGGCGGCGGCAAGACCACGGTGCTCAACGCGATCGCCGGCCTGATCCCGGTCCATGCCGGATCGATCCGCTTCGGCGGCGAGGAGATCGGCGGCCAGCAGGCGTTTTCGATCGTGCGCAAGGGACTGGCGCTGTCGCCGGAGGGCTGGCGGCTGTTCGTGCAGCAAAGCGTCGAAAACAATCTGATGCTCGGCGCGACGCCGCTGCGCGACAAGAGCCGCGCGCCGGCGCTGCTCGAACGCGTCTACGAAATCTTTCCGAAGCTGAAAGAGCGCCGCAACCAGCGCGCCGGCACCATGTCCGGCGGCGAACGCCAGATGCTGGCGGTCGGCCGCGCCTTGATGAGCGACCCCAAACTGCTGATGCTGGACGAGCCGTCGCTCGGCCTCGCCCCAGCCGTGGTGGAATCGATGTACGACACGTTCCAGCGGCTGCACCGGGAAGGGCTGACCATCCTGCTCGCCGAACAGTCGATCGAACTGGCGCTGGAAGTTTCCGACTTTGCCACCGTGCTGCAGGTCGGCAAGAGCGTCTTGTCAGGCACCGCCGTAGCGCTGGCGGAAGACCCGCAGGTGCAGAAGGCGTATCTCGGCGGCTGAAGCAGGCCCGGAGCGCCGAGCGCGGTAACCTTCCGTTAAGACCTGATCGGCCGCGGCCAAAAAATTTTTCACATCCCTCTTGAAACCAAAATCCGGTTTTTTTATTTTCCGGATGCCGCCGCGAAGCGGTGTCCTGGCGCCTTGACGGGTCAGGACCAGACGGGCACCGGTCGTGTCCGGTGCCGCCCGTACCCATTTTGCTCTTTGGAGGATCTGGCTATGCGCACTTACGACTTTTCTCCGCTTTGGCGTTCGACCATCGGCTTCGATCGCCTTTTCGACCTTGTTGAAGCGGCCCAACGTGCCGGCGACGACAACTATCCCCCTTACAACATCGAGCGGCTAAGCGAAGACCGCTACCAGATCTCGCTTGCGGTGGCCGGCTTTTCGCCCAACGAAATCGCGGTGACGGCCGAACAGAACGTGGTCACGATCGAAGGCAGCGTCGCAGACAAGACCGAGCGCGAATATCTTTATCGGGGTATTTCGGCGCGGCACTTCAAGCGGCAATTCAGCCTGGCGGATCATGTTCAGGTGAAGAGCGCCGCATTCGAGAATGGCTTGCTGAAGATCGAGCTGGTCCGGGAAATCCCCGAGGCGATGAAGCCGCGGCGGATTGCCATCGACGGCACGACCGCAGGCAACGTGCATCAGCTCGAAGGCAAAGCCGCGTAAGTTCATTGCCCGATGGCTTCGCGCTCCCGCCGGGATCGCCGGCGGGGGCGGCGTTGCGCCGCGGCAGTAATCGAATCTTGATCCGAGTGTTCAACGAAAGGAGAAGGAGCACCACTCATGATCGACCGTGATGACAACATTGTTGATCTCAACGCTATTCTGCACCCCGGTTCCGTCTACAATCATCCGCGCGACGTCGTGGAAGATCCTGCGATATCGATCGGTGAAAAGCGGGCGATTCTTGCATCCTGGGCATCGGACGCAGCCAGCGTGGCTTCTAACCCCGCGCTGAGGGAACTACCCGGCTCATACGCGGCCGTGACCATCGATGACGTGATTGAGGCGCTCTCCGCACTGGACTGCGGGCCGAAAGGGCCTCCGGGTGGAAAGCCCGCCCGCACGAAATCGGTCGCGCGTGTTGGCGCCGCAGCCTAGCAACTGACGGTAAAGATGGAATGGGCTATGCCTTCGGCGAGCTCATTCCTCTTTATTTCGCCTGCGTCTCGGCTTCCAGCAGCAACAACAGACAGCCGCTCAACCGCTCCTTCAACTCCTTGTCGTGCAGCGACAACGGGCCAGGGTCGTTGAGGATGGCATTGACCAGCGTGCCGAGCACGACCTGAAAACCAAATGCAATGGCGCGGCTCTTGGCGGCGCGGCGGCCCTTGCCCATGGCCGGCAGCAACAGAGGGACGGCGCGTTCGGTGTTAGCGCGCGCCAGCACCTTGAACGGGGTCCACTTGTCAGGCCTGACGTCGTCATGCTGCAACGCTGCGTGCAACACGCCCTCATGGGCGCGCATCCAGCCAATGACGCCGCCGACCAGCTGGCGGCAGCGGGTCGCGAGGTCGGCGTCATCTAGCGCCGCGCCGGCCATTTCCGACACCCGCCGTTCGCCGTCGCGCGCGGCCAGCGCCATCAGCGCGTTGAAATAGGCGTCCTTGCTCTCGAACCGGCTGTAGAAGGCGCCGACGGTGGCGTCGACCCTGCGGCACAGCGCCTCGATCGACAATTCAGCGAGGCTGTGGGTCTTCAACAGCTCGGCGCCGGCCTCGAGCAGGGCGGCCGTGGTTTCGCGGCTGCGCTTCTGCCGCGACGGGGTGACGCCGGGAAGGTCCAGTTCGGTCGATCGGGACGGCATCGGGTTGTTGCATCTCCGCGTAAAATATCCATAATGATAATTCGGATTATCATTTATGGCAATGCCGCCGGGACGTCCTGGCCGCGAGCCCAGGCGAAACCGGCGGACCAACCGCGGGCGCGGATGCAACGGGAGGAAAGCATGGCAGCAGGCAGTGCAAAGCCGTTCGGCGGCATCATCGACAAGACGGTGGCCGGCTCAAAGCCGTGGTGGCCGGATGCGGCAAAGCCGCCGCAGGGCGCGCCCAATATTCTGGTCGTGCTGTTCGACGATGTCGGCTTTTCCGACTTCGGCTGCTACGGCTCAGCGATCAGGACGCCGACCATCGACAAGCTTGCCGCCGAAGGCCTGCGCTATTCGGGTTTTCATACCACCGCGATGTGCTCGACCACGCGGGCGGCGCTGTTGACCGGACGCAACCATCATTCGGTCGGCGTCGGCTGCCTCGCCAATTTCGACTCTGGTTATCCCGGCTATCGCGGCAAGATCGCGCGCGAGGCGGGGACCTTGGCGGAGATGCTGCGGCCGCACGGCTATCGCAATTACATGGTCGGCAAATGGCATGTGACGCCGCTGACCGAAAGCGGCGCCACCGGACCGTTCGACGGCTGGCCGCTGGGGCGTGGGTTTGATCGCTTCTACGGTTTTCTCGATGCCGAGACCGACCAATACGCGCCCGAACTGGTGTCCGATAACACCCATATCGATCCGCCCAGCACCTTTGCCGAGGGCTATCACCTGACGTCCGATCTGATCGACCAATCGATCCGTTTCATTGCCGATCACACCGCCGATCGGCCCGATATTCCCTGGCTGACCTGGGTCGCGCTCGGCGCCTGCCACGCGCCGCATCAAGCGCCCGCCGAGATCATCCGGAGCTATGACGAGACCTTTGCGCATGGCTGGGACATCGAGCGCGAGCAGCGCATGGCGCGGCAGAAAGCGATGGGGATCGTGCCGCAGGAGACCCGAATGCCCGAGCGCAACGACGGCGTCAGGGCCTGGGACAGCTACAGCGACGATGAAAGGCGGCTGTTCACGCGGTTGCAGGCGGCGTTCGCCGGCATGCTCGACCATGCCGACCAGCATATTGCCCGGCTGATTACCTTCCTCGACAAGGCCGGCATTCGCGACAACACGTTGATCCTGGTGCTGTCGGACAACGGCGCCAGTCAGGAGGGCGGACCGCTCGGCTTCGTCAACGCGATGGGGCCGTATAATTTCCGTCCCGAGCCGATCGCGGAAAAGATCCGCCGTATCGACGACATCGGCGGGCCGGATTCGCACAGCAACTTTCCGCATGGCTGGGCGATGGCGTCGAACACGCCGCTGCGGCGTTACAAGCAGAACACCCATGGCGGCGGCATCCGCGATCCCTTCATCATGAACTGGCCCAATAAGATCGCGGCCAAGGGCGAGCTACGTCACCAGTTCGTGCACGCCAGCGATCTGACGCCGACGCTGCTCGACCTGATCGGCGTCACGCCGCCGGCGGAAATCGCGGGTATCGCCCAGATGCCGATGGAGGGCGAAAGCTTTGTGCGCTCGATCAGCGACCCCCTGGCGCCGTCAAAATCCTCCGCGCAATATTTCGAAATGTTCGGGCATCGCGGGATCTGGCAGGACGGCTGGAAGGCGGTCTCGTTCCACCCGTCGGGGACGCCGTTCGAGAACGACAAATGGGAGCTGTTCCATCTCGACAAGGATTTTTCGGAAACCAACGACCTGGCAGAGAAGCATCCGGAGCGACTGGCCGAGATGATAAAGCTGTGGTGGAGCGAGGCCGAGAAGCACAATGTGCTGCCGCTCGACGATCGCTTCGCGGCGCGGTTCGCGGAGAACGCAGCCCGGTTCCAGGGCGCGCGCAGCAAGTTCACCTTCCACGCTGGCATGGGCCATGTGCCGACCGACGTTGCGCCTGACGTCCGCAGCCGCAGCTACACCATCGAGGCCCATGTCGAGATCGGCGAGCAAGGTGCCGAGGGCGTGCTGATCGCGCATGGCGACATGACCACGGGCTACAGCCTCTACATCAAGGACGGCCTGCTGGTGCACGACCTCAATATCGGCGGCGGCCATGAGATCGTGACCTCCAACCGCAAGGTGCCGTCAGGTGCGCACCGGCTCGGCGTCCATGTCGAACGCCTAGTGCGCAAGGAAGCGCCGGCCAAGGGCTCCCGCACGGGGGTAACCGCCTATACGCTGCTGATCGACGGCGAGCCCGCGGGTGAAATCCAGACCCAACTCGGATTCAACAATTTCATCTCGTGGTCCGGCCTCGACATCGGGCGCGACCGCTCCAGTCCGGTTTCGCACTACGAGGCGCCGTTCGAGTTCACCGGGCAGCTTTTAAAGGTGACGGTCGACATGCACGAGGACCAGAAGCTCGACGGCGACGGTATTGGGGCTGCGGAAATGGCGCGGCAGTAGGTCGGTCTCTCCGCGTCATTGCGAGCGCAGCGAATCAACCCATTCATCCGCGAATAAATTATAGATTGCCGCGTCGCTTCGCTCCTCGCAATGACGGGAGCGGCGCCGCTACTTGATCTTCTCATACGCCGCGGCGAAATCCGTCAGCGGCATCGGGATCGCGATCACTTCCTTGGCCAGGTTCTGGAACGACACCTTCAACTGCTTGCCGGTCTTCATCGCGGCCAGCATGTCAGGTGCAATCGGTGTGTTGGTGTAGCAGCCGCGCTGTTCGCAGGTCTGGATTTGCAGGTCTACCGTCTTGCCGTCGTCGACCTGGAGCTTGGCGCCTGCCGGCAGGTTGAGCCCGAGCGGCAGTTGGATGACGGCGACGGGGGCGTGAGTGTCGCCGGGGACGCGGATGTTGATCAGCACGATCAGTTGCCCGGTCTTGGTCAGAACGGCGGTCTGTTCGACCGCGCATTCGAGCGGTGCGCCGCGGCTGGCACTGGCGCATCGCGCGACCCAGCCGGCCGGCGCGGGCGCTGCTTCAGCCGGGGATGCCGCGGGAGCCGGCGTGGCCTGCGCGACCGGGGCTGCAGGCGCGCTCTTGGCCTTGGGAGCCTGGGCGTGACCGGTGCTGGACAGGAAAACGGTCGCGGCAACCGCGATGGCAAGCTTGACTGAATTTTTCACTGAACCGGCTCCGAAATGTGAAGCCTTCGGATGTGCCGTCCGCCGGTTAAAGTCAAGTCACTCGGCCGCCTGCTTGACGGAGGCTTGCGCGTCCGGATGGACGTCGTCGTCGGAACGTGGCGACCGCCCCCAGTTCGCAAACGCATTCGAGAGCCGGTCGAGATAGAGGTACACCACCGGGGTCGTGAACAGTGTCAGCGCCTGGCTGACGATCAGGCCGCCGACCATCGCGTAACCCAGCGGCTGGCGGATTTCCGATCCGGTGCCGGTGCCGAGCATCAGCGGCACGCCGCCGAGCATCGCCGCCATCGTCGTCATCATGATCGGGCGGAAGCGCAATAGCGCCGCCTTGCGGATCGCGGCCTCGGGTTCGAGGTGTTCGTCGCGTTCGGCCGAGATCGCGAAGTCGACCATCATGATGCCGTTCTTCTTGACGATGCCGATCAGCAGCACGATGCCGATCAGCGCGATCAGGCTGAAGTCGAAACCGAACAGCATCAGGATCGCGAGCGCGCCGACGCCGGCGGATGGCAGCGTCGACAGGATCGTGATCGGGTGGATGTAGCTTTCGTAGAGAATGCCGAGGATCAGGTAGACGACCACCAGGGCTGCGAGGATCAGCAGCGGCACGGTGCCTAGCGATTGCTGGAATGCCTGTGCGGTGCCCTGGAAGCTCGAATTGAGCGTGGTCGGCGCGCCGAGCTCGACCATCGCCTGCTGCACCGCGTTGGTCGCCTGGCCCAGCGCCACGCCCTGTCCGAGGTTGAAGCTGATGGTGATCGCCGGGAACTGGCCCTGGTGGCTGATTGACAGCGGCCGCACCGGCACGCTGGTCCAGGTCGCAAAGGTCGACAGCGGCACCTGGTCGCCGGTCAGCGGCGACTTGATGTAGATCTTGTTCAGGGTATCGAGGCTGCCCTGAAGTTCCGGCAGCACTTCAAGGATCACATGATAGCTGTTGAGCTGCGTAAAATACTGCGTCACCTGGCGCTGGCCGAACGCGTCGTACAGCGTGTCGTCGATCAGTTGCGGCTGGATGCCGTAGCGCGAGGCGGTGTCGCGGTTGATCTTCAGTTCGAGCGTGGTGCCCTTGGTTTGCTGGTCGGTGGCGACGTCGCGTAACTCAGGCAGTGTCTGCATCTTCGATAAAATCTTCGGCGCCCACGTATTCAACTCGCCAAGGTCGGCGTCCTGCAGCGTGAACTCGAACTGGGTGCGGGTCGGCCGACCGCCGAGCCGGACGTCCTGGGCGGCCTGCATGTAGAGGCGGGCGCCTTCGACCATTTCGAGCTTGGGACGCAGCCGGGCGATAATCTGCTGCGCACTTGCCTTGCGGTCGCTGCGCGGCTTCAGCGTGATGAACAGGTTGCCGTTGTTGCCGGCGCGGCCGCTGCCGCCGATCGCCATCGCAACGGTTGCGACGTCGGGATCGGCCTGCACGATCTTGCCGAGCGCTTCCTGTTTCCGTTTCATGTCGGCGAAGGAAATGTCCTGATTGGCTTCCGAGGTCGCGGTGATCAGGCCGTTGTCCTGCTGCGGGAAGAATCCCTTGGGAATGACGACGAACAGGTAGACCGACAGTCCGAGCGTGACGAAGAAGATCATCAGCGTCGTGAACTTCCAGCGCATCGCGTGGTCGAGGCCGCGCTCGTAGCCGCGCAGCATCGCGTCGAAGGCGTTTTCGCTCCACTGGTAGAACCGGCCGTGTTTGGTCTCGCCATGTGCGCGCAGGAATCGCGAGGCCATCATCGGCGTCAGCGTCAGCGACACGATCATCGACACGAAGATGGTCATCGCCAGCGTGACGGCGAATTCGCGGAACAGCCGGCCGATGATGCCGCCCATCAGCAACAGCGGGATCAGCACCGCGACCAGCGAAACGCTGATCGACACGATGGTAAAGCCGATTTCCTTGGCGCCCTTGAAGGCGGCCGCCATCGGCTTCTCGCCTTCCTCGATATAGCGGGTGATGTTTTCCAGCATCACGATGGCGTCGTCAACCACGAAGCCGACGGCAATCGTGAGCGCCATCAAGGACAAATTGTCGAGCGTGTAGCCGAACACCCACATCAACGCGCAGGCGCCGAGCAGCGCCAGCGGCACTGTGACCGTCGGGATCACGGTGGCCCAGAAACTGCGCAGGAAGACGAAGATCACCATCACCACCAGCGCGATGGTCAAAAGCAGGGTGAACTGCACGTCCTCGACCGCGGCGCGGATGGTCTGGGTGCGGTCGCTGATGACCTCGATCTTGATGGTCGGCGGGATCGCCGCGACCAGCCGCGGCAGCGTCGCCTTGATCTTGTCGACGGTCTCGATGACGTTGGCGCCGGGCTGCTTGAACACCACCAGGAACACGCCGCGCTTGCCGTTGGCCCAGGCCGCCTGCTTGGCGTCTTCCGGGCCGGTGACGGCCTGGCCGATGTCCTTGATCCGCAGCGGGCCGCCGTTGCGATAGGCGATGATGACGTCGTTCCAGTCCTTGGACTGCAGCAACTGGTCGTTGGCGTAAATCGTATAGGCGCGGGTGTCGCCGTCGATATTACCCTTCGGGCTGTCGACGGTGGTGATCGCGATCGCGCTGCGCACGTCCTCCATCGACAGGCCCTTGGCGACCAGCTTGCCCGGGTCGATCTGGACCCGGATCGCGGGCTTCTGCTGGCCGCCGATGATGACCTGGGCGACGCCGGATATCTGGCTGATCTGCTGCGCGAGCTGGGCGTCGACGGCGTCGCTGACGGTGGTCAGCGGCAGCGTGTCCGAAGTCGCCGACAGCAGCAGGATCGGCGAGTCCGCCGGGTTGACCTTGCGATAGGTCGGCGGCGAGGGCAGGTTTTTCGGCAACTGGCCGCCGGCGGCGTTGATCGCGGCCTGGACGTCGTTGGCGGCGGCGTCGATCGAGCGGTTGAGGTCGAACTGGATCGTGACCGCCGCGGTACCGAGGTAACTGGTCGAGGTCATCTGCGCGACGCCGGGAATTTGCGCGAGCTGACGCTCCAGCGGTTGCGCCACCGAGGAGGCCATGGTTTCCGGGCTGCCGCCGGGCAGCGAGGCCGCCACCTGGATGGTCGGGAAGTCGACCTGCGGCAGCGGCGCCACCGGCAGCAGCGGATACGCCACGAGGCCGACGAACAGAATCCCCGCCATCATCAGCGAGGTGCCGATCGGATAGCGAATGAAGGGTGCGGAGATTCCCTCGCTCATTCCTTGCTGACCTTGGCCTGAGCCGGATCCGAACTTGCCATCGCCGTCGAGACCAGCGTCCCCGGCTGGACCTTGAACTGGCCCGCCGTGATCACCTGTTGTCCCGGCGACAGGCCTTCTTCAACGACGGAGCGCCCGTCGATCGACTGGCCAATCCTGACCTTGCGAAGCTCGGCCTTGTTCTCCTGGTTGACGGAGAACGCATAGAGACCGTCGGTGCCGTGCTGAACCGCGTCGTCGGGGACCACCGTGGCGTCCTTCAGCGTTTTGACCAGCAGCCGTGTCGATACCGACTGACCCGGCCACAGCGCGTGGTCCTTGTTGTCAAACACCGCCTTGAGCCGAATAGTCCCGCTCGAGGTGTCGACCTGGTTGTTGATCAGCGCCAGCGTTCCCGTCGACAGCACGCGCTTGCCGTCGGTGGAGAGCGCGATGGTCTTTGGCGGGGAGGCGGCCAGCGCCGCCTTGATATCAGGCAACCGGTCTTCGGGCGCGGTAAAGATCACCGCGATCGGCTCGACCTGGGCGATGGTCACGATGCCGGTTTGGGTCGCGGCGTTGACGATATTGCCGACATCGACCTGGCGCAGCCCGACGACGCCGGAAATCGGCGCCTTGACGGTGGCGTAATCGAGTTGGGTCTGGGCGTTGGTGATCAGCGCGGCGTCGGCCTGAATCTGCGCCGTCAGCTGGGCGACGGTGGAACGCTGGGTGTCGGTCTGCTGCCGGGTCGCGAATTCGCCGAGCTTGGTAAAGCGCTGCAGATCGAGATT
>JAIEPP010000681.1 GCA_019748335.1 Xanthobacteraceae bacterium | reverse complement strand
AGGCGTTCGAGGCCGTCATCAAGGTCCACCTGATGGGCTCGTTCTATACCAGCCACGCCGCCGCGCGAATTTTCCGCGAACAGGAGAGCGGCTCCTTCGTGCACTTCACCTCGACTTCCGGCCTGATCGGCAATTACGGCCAAGCCAACTATGCCGCCGCCAAGCTCGGCATCGTCGGCCTGTCGAAGTCGATCGCGCTCGACATGGGCCGCTTCAACGTGCGCTCCAACTGCGTCTCGCCGTTCGCCTGGACCCGAATGATCGGCACCATCCCGACCGAGACCGATGCGGAAAAGGCGCGGGTCGAGAAGATCAAGCAGATGGGCCCGGAAAAAATCGCGCCGATGTGCGCCTTCCTGCTCTCCGACGCTGCCAAGGACGTCACCGGACAAATCTTCGGCGTCCGCATGAACGAGATTTTCCTGTTCGGCCAGAATCGTCCGATAAGGTCGGTCCATCGCAGCGAAGGCTGGACGCCGCAGACCATCGGCGAACACGCGATCCCGGCGCTGAAGTCGTCGTTCCCCAAGCTCGAACGCTCGGGAGATATCTTCACCTGGGATCCGATCTGAGGAAGGCAACTCTCACAACGTCATGGCCGGGCTTGACCCGGCCATCCACGTCTTTGGTAACGACAGAAGCAAGTCGTGGATGCCCGGGTCAAGCCCGGGCATGACGAGCTGAGATAGTCTCGCCCGCTCAACTGCGCGTTCTTCTCACCCGCTATTCCGCAACCCCGCCGAAATCCCGTTGATGGTGATCTGAATCCCGCGCAGCACCTGTTCGTCCGGGTTATGCGCGCGGTGCTCCTTCAACAGTTCGACCTGCACATGGTTGAGCGGATCGAGATAGGGGAAGCGGTTGCGGATCGAGCGTTCCAGCAGCGGGTTGCCCTGCAGCAGCCGCTCCTGCCCCATGATATCGAGCAGCGTCTCGATCGAGCTGTGCCATTCGCTCCGGATCCGGCCGAAGATTTTTTCGCGCAAGGCGACATCAGGCACCAGTTCGGCATAGCGCGAGGCGATGGCGATCGAACTCTTGGCCAGCACCATGTCCATATTCGACAGCAGCGTGCGGAAGAACGGCCATTCGCGGTAAAGCTCGCGCAGGAACGGCATGCCCTTGTCGGGGTTCTCCTGCACCCAGGTCTCGACCGCGCTGCCAAAGCCGTACCAGCCCGGCAGCATCAGCCGGCACTGCGCCCAGCTGAACACCCAGGGAATGGCGCGAAGGTCCTCGATCTCGCGGGTCTTCTTGCGCGAGGCCGGACGGCTGCCGATGTTCAGCGTCGCAATCTCGGTGATCACGGTCGAGCCCCAGAAGTAATCCGCAAAGCCCTCGGTTTCGTAGACCAGCCCGCGATAGGCCTTGAAGGCCAGCGCCGACAACTGCTCCATCGCCTTGAGATAGTCGGCCTTTGGCGCGCTGTGCTTCGGCTGCAGCAGGCTCGCCTCCAGCGTCGCGGCGGCGAGAATTTCCAGATTATTGCGGCCGACCTCGCTGTTGGAATATTTGCTGGAAATGATTTCGCCCTGCTCGGTGATGCGGATCTGGCCGTTCACGGCGCCGCCAGGCTGGGCGATGATGGCATCATAGCTCGGCCCGCCGCCGCGGCCGACCGAGCCGCCGCGGCCATGGAACAGCCGCAGGCGCACATGGTGGCGCTCGAACACTTCGATCAGGCCGATCTCCGCTTTGTAGAGCTCCCAACCAGAGGTGACGAAACCGCCATCCTTGTTGCTGTCGGAATAGCCGAGCATGACCTCCTGCACCGCGCCGCGGCTGTCCACCAGCTTGCGGTAGTCGTGGATCGCCAGCATCCGGTCCATGATGCCGCTGGACGCCTGCAGATCCTCGATGGTCTCGAACAGCGGGACGATGTTGATCGAACTGCGGCCCGAAGGATGGATCAGGCCGGCTTCCTTCAGCAGCAGCGCCACCTCCAGCATGTCGGACATCCCCTTGCACATCGAGATGATGCATTGGCGGATCGAATCCGAGCCGAACCTGGCATGCGCCTCGGCGGCGGCGTGGAACAGCGCGAGTTCGCCGAGCGTTTCCTCGCTGTATTTCACGAACGGCGACGTCAGCGGCCGCGAATTGCGAAGTTCGCTGGTGAGCAGCGCCACCCTCGCCTCTTCGTTCAACGCCAGATAGGACATGCCGGGCGTGGCGGCGTCGATCAGTTCGGCGACCGTCCGCTCGTGCACCGCCGAGTTCTGCCTGATATCGAGGCTTGCGAGGTGAAAGCCGAAGCAATCCACCGCCCGCCGCAACAGCCGCAACCGGCCGCGCGCGATCACACCGGAATTGTTTGAGACCAGCGATCGATAGAGAATATCGAGATCGGCCTTGAAATCCCCGGCGCTGTCATAAGGCGCCGCCGCACCGACCGGCGGTCGCCTGGTTTCCACATCGAGATTCAATGCGGTTGCCGCCAGCCGCGCATAGATGCCGGACACCGCCAGCCGGTAGGGCTCGCCGATGCGGTGCGGCGAAGTGTCGGGCGAACGCTCGGCGAGCGCGCGCAGGTCCTTCGAGACGTCGGCCAGATGTGCCGCCATCGACAGTTCGGAGCCGAGAACGTGCAGTTCCTCGAGATAGAAGCGCAGGATGCTGCTCGACTGCAGCTTCAGCGTGCCGCGCATGACGTCCGCCGTCACGAACGGGTTGCCGTCGCGGTCGCCGCCGATCCAGCTTCCCATCCGCAGGAACGATGCCAGGTCGCCGTGGACACCGCCATTGCCGTCGTTCAACTTGTCCTCAAGCGCGCAATGCAGCCGCGGCACTTCGTGCAGGAAGGTGTAATCGTAGAACGAGAGGCCGTTGGCGACCTCGTCGAGCACCGTCAGCTTGGTCCGGCGCAGCAGGTTGGTCTTCCACAACGTCAGCACCGCGCGGCGCAACTGCTCGTCGTCGGCTTCGATTTCCGGCGGCGTCAGCTGGACGCGTTCGCGCCGGTCCAGCAGTGCCGCGATCTCCATTTCGCGGTCGATGGTGCTCTTGCGGCGCACTTCGGTCGGATGCGCGGTCAGCACCGGGCTGACTTGCGCTTCGGCGAAAAACTTCCGGAGATCGGCGGCCTTGAAGCCGGCCGCTTTCGCGTGTGCCAGCGTCCCCGCCAGCGTTCCCGGGGGCGGCGCCCCGCCGGCGGTCGAGCGCGCCCGCATCTGCCGGATGTTGTTCTGGTCTTCGGCGATGTTGGCCAGATGCGAGAAATAGCTGAAGGCGCGGACGATGCGGACGGTCTGGCCGGTCGACATGCTGTCGAGGATGGCTTCCAGCTCCCGCCGCGCCAGCTTGTCCTCGTCGCGGTGGAACCGGATCGAGGTCTGCCGGATGCGCTCGACCAGGTCGAACACGTCGGCACCTTCCTGGTCGCGCACGGTATCGCCGAGAATGCGCCCGAGCAGGCGAATATCGGTTCGCAACCGCGCATCCTCCGCGTCTTCAACGCGATTTGTGCGGATTTCGGTGTCGGAAGGCATGGCCTGGGAAGACATGGTTCAGCTACCTCAGAAAATGCCCGGCATTTCCGAGTGTGCAATTTATTTGCCGCAGCGCAAGGTAAAGATGGAGGCGGTGCGAAATCAGTCCTCATCCCCGCGCAACGGCGAAGCCGTTGTCGCTGGAGGAGCGGCCAATTGGCCGCGTCTCGAAGGATGGGCCGCGCGGGCTTCATGGTTCGAGACGCGCGAAGACGCGCTCCTCACCATGAGGTTCGGCTTTTTGCCTACGCGCAGCTAAATCCTCCGCCCTGCCCGTTCCCAATAGGGATCGCGCAGGCGGCGCTTGAAGATCTTGCCGGAATCTTCCCGCGGCAGGTTGCCCTGGATTTCGACGTGTTTTGGCACCTTGTAGTCGGCCAGCTGCGTCTTGAGCTGGCTGCGGAGCGCCGCAATATCGAGCGTCACCCCGGGCTGCGGCTCGACCACCGCCATCAGCGCCTCGCCGAACTCCGCGTCGGGAATGCCGAACACGGCGCAATCATGCACCCCGGGGATTGCATGCAGCGCCGCCTCGATCTCGGCCGGATAGATGTTGACGCCACCCGAGATCACCATGTCGCGTTTGCGGTCGCAGATGAAGACATAGCCGTCGGCATCGATGTAGCCGACATCGCCCGAGGTGATGAAACCCTCGTGGTCGATCTCGGAGCGCTTTTCCGGCTTGTTGTGATAGGTGAAGTCCGGATTGCCCGCGATCCGCGAATAGATTTCGCCGATCTCGCCCTGCGGCAGTTCGCGTCCGTCGTCGCCGATGAAGCGCAGTTCGGCGCCGGGCGAGATCTTGCCGACGGTGCCGGGCTTCTTCAGCGCGTCCTCGGAATTGGCGAAGGTGACCGCGCCGGATTCGGTCGAGCCGTAGAATTCATAGATCACCGGCCCCCACCATTCGATCATCGCGCGCTTGACGTCGGCCGGACAGGGCGCGGCGGCATGGATGATATGACGCAGCGACGACATATCGTATTTCCTGCGGATCTCCTCCGGCAGCTTCATCAGCCGGATGAACATGGTCGGCACCATGAAGATGGTGTCAATTTTCTCAGTCTCGACAATCTTCAGGAATTCCTCGGGCTCGAACCGCGGCAGGAGCACCAGCGCGCCGCCGAGACGACCAGCGCGAAGGCCGAACGAGTTCGGCGCGGAGTGATACAGTGGCCCCGGCAACAGCGCACGGGCGCCCGGCTTGAGCCCATAGATCATCGCGCGCATCGCCTCGGCGTTGGCGCTCTGCTCCGGTGTCGGCGCGTGACGACGCACGCCCTTGGGATGACCCGTGGTACCTGACGTGTAGATCATGTTCTGCGGTTGCGGCACTGCCGGGCCGTCATAGCGCGGGAACTGTTTCAGCCAGGACTCGAAATCGATAGCGAAATCCGGCGTCGCGAGATGCTCGGGATTGATCTTGTAGTTGGCGAGGATTTCGGGCGGCGTCGGTACGCTGAGCACGGTGACGCCGGCTGGAATGGCATCGCGCAGCTGATGAAGCATGTCGGCATGGGCGATCAGCACCGACGAGCCGGAGTCCTTCAGCACATAATTGACCTCTTCCGGCTTGAAGTGCCAGTTGACCGGCACGCCATAGGCGCCGAGCCGCATCGCGGCATAGGCGGCCTCGATAAAGGCGATGTCGTTGCGCATCAGCATGCAAACGCTGTCGCCCTGCTTGACGCCGAGCTTTTGCAATCCACTGGCGATGCGATCAGCACGCTCGGCGACCTCGGCGTGATCGCGCCGGCGCTGGCCGCTGATGATGCCTTTGAAGAGGGGGGAAGTTGTCATTGTCGTTTTCCGATCTCGTGCCGGGCTTTAGGTGAGACCTCATGGTGAGGAGCGCGTCTTCGCGCGTCTCGAACCATGGGCCACGGGCCTCATCCTTCGAGACGCGCTACGCGCTCCTCAGGATGAGGGATTAACATTACCCCGCTTCCGCAAACCTTGGCGTGCGCTTTTCCATGTTGGCGCGGACGGCCTCGGTCTGGTTCGCACTGCCCAGCAACTTCTGCTGCTCGACGGATTCGGCGAGCAGCGCCGGACCGGGATCGACCGACAGCCGGTTGAGCATGCGCTTGCAGGCGCGGATCGCATCGGGGCTCTTGCCGGCGATCTCGCGCGCAAGCTCCATCGCCGCCGTATGCGGATCGTCGCAGACGCGAGTGGCGAGGCCGTAGCTCATCGCCTCCTGCGCCGAGAAGATGCGGCCGGTATAGGTGAGCTCGCGCAGGATATCGTCACGCACCAGGCTGGCAAGGATCGGCGTGCCGGCCATGTCAGGCACCAGGCCCCACTTGATCTCCATGATCGACATCCGCGCGTCCGGCGTCAGGAAGCGCATGTCGGCGCCGATCGCGAGCTGAAACCCGCCACCGAACGCCACGCCCTGGATCGCGGCAATCACCGGCACTGGAAGCTGACGCCAGCCCCATACCGCCTGCTGCGGAAAATTCGCCTGGCCGTGGGTGCGCACCGAGAGGTCGCGCTTCTCGCCGCCAGCTACTCCGTTACCGCCGCTGTCTTTCATCGCGGCGAAGCGACCCATATCGAGGCCGGCGCAGAACGCACGGCCCTCGCCGGACAATACTACCGCTCGCACACCGTTTTCATGCGCAAGCCGCTCGGTCGCGGCCACCAGCGCCTCGAACATCGCGGCATCGAGCGCGTTCATCTTGTCCGCCCGCACCAGCCGGACGTCGGCGACGCCGTCGGCAATCGATATCGAGACGCGTTGCTCCATGAGAATTCTCCTCCGCAGATTTTTGTTGTTGCCGCTTTACAGAACGGCGTTGTCCGGATTTAGTCAATCGACCAATTAACAGCAATTCCTTTGGGTGGAAACGATGTTCAACGATCAGCTTCTCGCCGGGCGACGCATTCTCGTGACCGGCGGCGGCACCGGCCTTGGCAAGTCGATGGCCGAGCGATTTCTCCAGCTTGGCGCCGAGGTCCACATCTGCGGCCGCCGCAAGGGCGTTTGCGACGAGACCGCAACCGAATTGATGGACCTGCACGGCGGACGTGTGGTCAGCCACGGCGTCGACATCCGCAATTCGATGGCCGTCGACGAGATGATCGAGCAGATCTGGACCACGGGTCCCCTCACCGATCTCATCAACAACGCCGCCGGCAATTTCATCTCGCGTTCGGAAGAGCTGTCGCCGCGCGGCTTCGACGCGGTCGCCAACATCGTGATGCACGGCACCTTCTATGTGACGCATGCGGTTGGCCGGCGCTGGATCGCTTCCAAGCAGCGCGGCAACGTGGTGTCGATCACCGTGACCTGGGTACGCAACGGCTCGCCCTACGTGGTGCCGTCGGCGATGAGCAAATCCGCGATCCACGCGATGACGATGTCGCTCGCGGTCGAATGGGGAAAATACGGCATCCGCCTCAACACCATCGCGCCCGGCGAAATCCCCACTGAAGGCATGAGCAAGCGCATCAAGCCCGGAGACGAGGCCGGCGCCCGCACCAAGGCGCTGAACCCGATGGGCCGCGT
Organism: Xanthobacteraceae bacterium; assembly: GCA_019748335.1. GTDB lineage: Bacteria > Pseudomonadota > Alphaproteobacteria > Rhizobiales > Xanthobacteraceae > Bradyrhizobium. The sequence goes on along the minus strand of JAIEPP010000681.1, from coordinate 32,458 downwards.
CGGCACCATGGAAGAGTTGCAGAATCTGGCCGTGTTCCTGATCTCCGGCGGCTGCGACTGGATCAACGGCGAGACCATCGCGATGGACGGCGCGCAGGCGCTGGCGATGGGCGGCAACTTCTACCAATTGCGCGACTGGAGCGATGGCGACTGGAACGCGGCGCGAGACTCGATCAAGGCGCAGAACGAAAAGGACCGCGCGGCGCGGGGATAATCCCTTCCCGTATTGTCTTTGTTGCCGGATGACGCCAAACTCCGCGCAACGAAAACAAGACGCCACGGGAGCGACATGTCCACACAGCAGCCGGCCAACCTGGCCGAGATGGTGCGCGAGCGCGCCCGGAATCGCGGCAACGCGCTGGCCTATGAGTTCGAGGGACGGCAGACCACGTTCGCCGAGTTCGACATCAAGACCAACCGCGTGGCGAATGCGCTGATCGCGCTCGGCGTCAAGCCGCGCGAGCGCATCGCCTACCTCGGCAAGAACAGCGACATCTATTTCGAACTGTTGATGGGCGCGATGAAGGCCAATGTGGTGATGGCGCCGGTGAACTGGCGCCTCGCCGGCCCCGAGGTGGTCTTCATCGTCGGCGACTGCAAGGCGCCGGTGCTGTTCGTCGGGCCGGAATTCATCACCCAGGCGCGCAACATCAAGCCGCAATTGCCCGACGTCCGTCACGTCATCACCACCGAAGGCGGCGCGCCGGAGTGGCAGGATTTTACGGCGTGGCGGGACGCTGCGAGCCCCGAGGATCCGAAGCTGGCGATCAGTCCGAAGGAGATCGCGATCCAGCTCTATACCTCCGGCACCACGGGCAAGCCCAAGGGCGCGATGCTGTCGCATGCCAACTTCCTCAACCTGGTGCAGACCGGCAACGAGGCCGAGAAGCCGGAATGGAACCGGTGGTCGACCGACGACGTCTCGCTGGTGGCGATGCCGATCTTCCACATCGGCGGCTCCGGCTGGGGCGTGATGGGCCTCTATCACGGCGCCCGCGGCGTGATCGCGCGCGAGTTCGACCCGACCAAAGTTCTGGATTTCTTCGAGCAGTCCGGCATCACCAAGCTGTTCATGGTGCCGGCCGCGATGCAGTTCGTGGTGCGGCAGCCCCGCGCGCGGCAGGTGGATTTTTCTCGGCTGAAATACATGCTGTACGGCGCCTCGCCGATACCGGCGGCGCTGCTGAAGGAATGCATCGAGGTGTTCAAATGCGGCTTCGTGCAGATGTACGGCATGACCGAGACCACGGGCACCATCGTGGCGCTGCCGCCCGAGGACCATATCGAGGGGCTCGACCGCATGCGCTCCGCCGGCAAGGCCCTGCCCGGCATTGAGCTTGCGATCCTAGACGCCGACGGCAAGCCGTTGCCGACCGGCGAAGTCGGCGAGATCGCCACCCGCTCGGGCTCCAACATGGCCGGCTACTGGAACCTGCCGGAAGCCACCGCCAGGACTCTCGGCAGCGACGGCTGGCTGCGCACCGGCGATGCCGGCTACATGGACAAGGACGGCTACCTCTATATCCACGACCGCATCAAGGACATGATCATCTCCGGCGGCGAGAACATCTATCCGGCCGAGGTCGAGAGTGCGATCTGCGATCACCCCGACGTCGCCGAAGCCGCCGTGATCGGGATTCCCGACGACAAATGGGGCGAAGCCGTCAAGGCCGTGGTGGTGATGAAGCCCGGCAAGGCGGCAACCTCGACCGACATCATCAACTTCACCCGCGAGCGCATCGCCGGCTTCAAGACGCCGAAGTCGGTCGACTTCCTCGAAGCCCTGCCGCGTAATCCCTCGGGGAAGATTTTGCGGCGGAACTTGCGGGACCCGTATTGGGCGGGCAAGGATCGTCAGGTGAATTGAAGCTCTAGGCTGTCATCACCCGCCTTGTGCGCAATTGCGCACTGGGGCGGGTGATCCAGTATTCCAGAGACGCTTGTGGTTGAGCCGCGCGGCCGCAGCGTACTGGGTACCCCGCCTTCGCGGGGTATGACAGCGGAGTGCGCAGTGGCGATGCGCGTCATCTCTCAATGCTTCCCCGCCCCCATATAGCCGAACAGGAATCCCGCGACTTTCCGCTTCTGGATTTCCTCGCTGCCTTCGGTGATGCGGTAGCGGCGGTGGTGGCGGTAGATGTGCTCGAACGGTTTGTGGCGTGAATAGCCCATGCCGCCATGCACCTGCATGGCGCGGTCGGCAGCTTCGCAGCAGAGACGGTTGGCCCAGAAGTTACACATCGAGACCTTGTCGGAGAGTGTGTGCTCGACCTGCGCCTGGGTAAGCTGATCCATCTCCCAGGCGGTCTTGCGGATCAAGAGCCGCAGCATCTCAGCCTGCGTCGCCAGTTCGACCAGCGGCCACTGGATCGCCTGGTTCTCGGCCAGCGCCTTGCCGAATGGTTTTCGCTCGCGCGCGTACTTCACGCTTTCATTGATGCAATAGACCGCCGCACCCAGCGAGCTCGCGGCCTGCCGGATCCGGTTTTCATGCACGAAGCACTGCGCCAGCGACAGGCCGCGGCCGACCTCGCCGAACAGCGCATCGTCGGGCACGAACACATCGGTAAAGCTGACCCGCGGGTGATCGGTCGGCATGTTGAAGGTCCACATGTATTCCTCGACCTTCACGCCCTCGGCTTTCGCCGGCACCAGCAGACAGGTGATGCCGCGGGCGTCGCCGTCCTCGCCCGACGTACGGGCAAACAGCGCGCAATGGGTCGCGACATGCATGCCGGTGGTCCACATCTTCTGGCCGTTGACGATCCAGCCCTTGACGTTGTCGCGCGTCGCCGGCACCGCTCTGGTTTCCATATGCGTCGCGTCGGAGCCGTGCTCGGGCTCGGTCAGGCCGAAGGTGATGCGATACTTACCGGTGATCGAGCCATCGATCATCGCCTTCTGTTCGTCGGTGCCGTAGCGATCGAGCATGGTGACGATCGGCAGGTTGCCAACGATCGAATGCTCGTTCTGCAGATCGTTGTGCAGCCCAAGGCCCTGGGATGCAAAATGCTCGCGGATCACGGCCATCCAGAGGTTGGAACCGTCCTTGCCGCCGTAACGCTTCGGGATCGCAAAGCGCAAATGGCCGGCGGCATCGGCCAGGTTCTTGGCCTTGCGCAGCAGCGCTTCCCATTCGTGGCGCGGCAGGCCGCCATTGTCGAAATCGGTGCGCGCCCATTCGCGACGGTGATCGAAGAAGCGGATGTTGTCGTCGGCCTGCTCCAGCGGCTTGATCTCGCGGGCAATGAAGCGGTCGAGTTCACCGAGATAGGCGACGAGGTCGGCGGGTAGTGCGAAATCCACGGCGGTCTCTCCCGAATATTCTGGTTTTGTGGTTTGCGTTTAGGCGCTACGAAGCGCTCGTGCTCGGATTGATTTAGCTGAGAAGACCGCGGCCAAGTCAAGGACAAGTCAAGCAATCGAATAGCGCTTGGCACGCGCGGGGCCTTTGCGTAATTGGATGGCATCGGCGGCCGTGCAGGCGCTAATATCGTTAAATATTCTGGCGAATATTCTTCGCCGCAGAAAATCGAAACGGGAGCAAACATGGATCTCAAATTTTCCAAGGTCACGCGCAAGGGGCCGATCACAACAGTCACGCTGTCGCGCCCCGAGGTGTACAACGCGCTGCATATCGACGCCCATTTTGAACTCAACAAGGTGTTCGACGACTTCGCGGCCGATCCCGACCAGTGGGTCGCGATCGTCACCGGCGCCGGCGACAAGGCGTTCTGCGCCGGCAACGACCTGAAATGGCAGGCCGCCGGGGGCAAGCGTGGCTGGGACAAGGGTGGCTTCGCCGGCCTCACCTCCCGCTTCGATTGCGACAAGCCGATCATCGCCGCCGTTAACGGCGTCGCGATGGGCGGCGGGTTTGAAATCGCGCTGGCCTGCGACCTCATCATCGCCTCCGACAATGCGACCTTCGCGTTGCCCGAACCACGCGTCGGCCTTGCGGCACTCGCCGGCGGCGTGCACCGCCTGCCGCGCCAGATCGGGCTGAAGCGCGCCATGGGCATGATCCTGACCGCGCGCCACGTCTCGGCCAAGGAAGGCCTCGAACTCGGCTTCGTCAACGAGGTGGTTCCGCAGGCCGAACTGATGGCGGCGGCCGAGCGCTGGGCCGAGACCATAGCCAAGAACTCGCCGATGTCGATCCGCGCCTCCAAGCAGGCGATCCAGAGGGGCCTTGAAGTCTCGCTGGAACAGGCGATCGCCGAACAGCGCGAATACCCCGCGGTGAAGGCGATGGCGGCCTCGCAGGATTATATCGAGGGACCGAAGGCGTTTTCGGAGAAACGTCCGCCGAAGTGGCTGGGGAAGTGACCGGTTAGACCACGCCCTCTCCTCGTCATTGCGAGGAGCGAAGCGACGAAGCAATCCAGCTTTCTTTGCGCGGAGAGCTGGATTGCTTCGCTCGCAATGACGGCGGAGGGTTAGTCGCTCCCCTACTTATCCCCCAACTCCCGCTTGTACGACGCATAGTTCGGCTGATCGACCGCGAGCTTGTCCATCGTGGTCTGCCACAGATGCTCCGACAGCCCCGGCGTCGCCAGATCGACCTCGCCTTTTGCGATCTTGTCCGACAGCGCGCGGTTGAGTTCGATCAGCGAGCCATCGGCGGCCAGCAACTGCTTCAGCCGCGCGTGTTCTGCGGCATCGCCGCCACTGGCCAGCGCCAGTTGCCGCGTGACGAGATCGAGCGCGTTGATGCCGACGCGGAGCTTGAAGGCGTTGTGGCCTTTGATCGCGGGTGTGATTTCGTTACGCAGGAAATCGGCGACCGCCTTGATCAGTTCGATGGGTGTCGGTTCGTCCTGCATTTATTTTCCCATCTTTTTTTCGGCATGATCTGATCCGAAAACCGGTTCCCACTTTTCGGGATCATGCCCGCGGCGCCAGCAGCCGCAGCAAATCGATCTCGGTCTCGGACGAGCGCCGGCCGATCATGGCGCGCTCCATTGAATGGTCCGGACCCTGGCGAAACCGCTGCATCATACCGCAGCACATGATGCCCCAGCGCAGCGTGCCCATTACTTCCCAGAACATGACGCGATCGGGATCGCACTTGCGTCCCGTCTCCTCGTAACCCGCGAACAGGTCCTCGCGCGCCCCGAAGCCACCGACCGGCTTGTCGATCTCGCCGAAGCGCCAGGAGTTGACGCAGATCCAGCCAAGGTCCTCCATCGGATCGCCGAAGTGCGCCAGCTCCCAGTCCAGCACCGCGCGGAGGCCATCGGCGCCGATGATCAGGTTGCCGTGGCGGAAATCGCCGTGCACCAGTGTTACTTCCTTCGACGGTCCGGGATCGCGCTCGCGCAGCCAGCGCAGCGCCAGTTCGAACACCGGGCGCGGCCAGCCAAAGCTGCGGTATTCCCGCTCGAGATCGGCGATCTCCTTGGTCGATGTCATCTCGCGCAGCTTCGGCAGTTTCTCCGCCGGCAGGCCGTGAATGCCGGCAATGACCCTGCCGAGTTGCCGCGCCAGCAGCGGGCGTGCCTTGGCGAATTCCTCGTCGCGCAGAATCTTGCGCGCGATGGTTTCGCCCTCGATGCGCTGCATGATGAATCCGGTGCCGAGTTCGTCCTCCGGCTCGAGCACGTGCATCACGCGCGGCGACGGCAGGCCGGCATCGTGCGCCAGCTGCATCAAGGTCGCCTCGGCATCGAGCCCGGCCGCGCGTCCCGGCGAAGCGCCATAACCCGGCGGCGCGCGGCGCAGGATCGCGCCGACAGGGCCGTCCGGGTGAACGATATCGAAGGTCCAGGTCTCCTGGCTGGCGCCGCCGGATAGTTTCGCGGCGCCAGTGACGCCGGTCGCGCCCAGATACCAGGAGGCAACGCAGCGTCCGAGTTGCTGTTCGATCATGGGGCGCTGGATCATTTTCCCTTGAATTTGGCGGGACGCTTTTCCAGGAACGCGGTGACGCCTTCCTTGAAGTCTTCCGCGGAGCCCGCGATGCGCTGCGATTCGAATTCGAGGTTGAGCTGCTGCTCAAAGGAATTCTCCGGGCTGTCCCAATAGAGTTTGCGGATCAGCGACAGCGCGATGGTCGGCCCGTTGGCGAGATCATGCGCCAGCTTCATCGTCTCCTCCATCAGCGCCGCGTCGTCATGGACGCGGTTGACGAGGCCCCATTCCAGCGCCTTTTCCGCCGGCAGCCGCTCGCCCATCAAGGACAACTCGACCGAGCGCGCCTTGCCGATCATGCGCGGCAGCAGCCAGGTCGAGCCGCAATCCGGCACCAGGCCGATGCGGCGGAACGCTTGCAGGAAATAGGAGGAGCGCGCGCACAGGATCATGTCGCCCATCAATGCAAAACTCATCCCTGCGCCGGCGGCGGGGCCGTTGACGGCCGTGACGATCGGGCAATGCAGGTTGCGCAGCCGGCGCAGGAACGGATGGAACGCGGTTTCCAGTGCCGCACCGGCATTGACCTTGCCGGGCTTGGCGTTGTTGCGGCCCTGAAGATTGGCGCCGGTGCAGAACGCGCGTCCGGCTCCGGTGATGACCAAGCAGCGCACTTCCGCCCGCTTCTCCTCGATCGCATCCAGCGCCTCGCCGAGGCCGCCCAGCATGTCGATCGAGACCGCGTTCATGACCTCCTGATGGTCGAGCCTGAGGATGGCCACCGAACTATCGAAATCGAGCGTGACGTGCTTGAACTGCATTGTTTCCTCGCGAGTTGTGTTTACGCGCTATTTTGTGCGCGATGGGTCAGATCTGATGTCTGGACCCATATTTGATTTTCCTGATGGCCTTGTCCATGGTTGCCCCTGAACGTCTGTCCATCATCGAACGCGTATCTAAAGCGCGCCGTACCAAATGGAAACACCCAAAGGATACCAATATGAGCATCTTCGACCTCACCGGCCGCACGGCCGTGATCACCGGCGGCAATGGCGGCATTGGCCTCGGCATCGCGCAGGCGCTGCACGCCGAAGGCTGTAACGTCTCGATCTGGGGCCGCAACGCCGACAAGAACAAGAACGCAGCGGCCAGCATGGCCGGCAAAGGCAAGGTCGCCACGCAGATCTGCGACGTCTCCGATCCCGCTTCCGTCAAGGCCGCGATGAAGGCGACGCTCGACACCTTCGGCCGGGTCGACGGCTGCTTTGCCAATGCCGGCATCGGCGGCGGCGGACGGCGCGCCTTCATCGACCGCACCGAGGAAGAATGGCGAAAGATGTTCGCGACCAATCTCGACGGCGTGTTCCACGTGTTCCAGGCCGCCGCCCGCCACATGACCGAGCGCGCGGAGGCGGGCGACAAGTTCGGCCGGCTGGTGGCGACCTCGAGCCTGGCGTCACTGTTCGGCACCGCGCGCAATGAGCATTATGCCGGCACCAAGGCGGCGCTGAACGCGCTGTGCCGCGCGCTCGCCGTTGAACTCGCCCGCTACGGCGTCACCGCGAACGCGATCCTGCCCGGCTGGATCAAGAGCGACATGACCGCCAACATCATGGCCAACGACAAGTTCGTCGCCAACGTGATGCCCCGCATCCCGGTCCGCCGCTTCGGCGAGCCCTCCGATTTCGGCGGCATCGCGGTCTACATCATGAGCAAGGCGTCGTCGTATCATACGGCGGATACGTTCGTGATCGACGGCGGATATACGGCGTTTTGAGGATTGGTTGCGGGCGTCCGAGCCCTCACCGTCATTGCCTGCAACAAACGCGAAGCGTTTGTGCAAGGGAGCATAGCGACGAAGCAATCCACTCTTTCTTTGCGTGGTGAGCTGGATTGCTTCGCTACGCTCGCAATGACGGAGGAGAGCGTCTATTACTTCACGACGAACTGGTGCGGCCGGAACAGCCGGCCCTTCTCGACCACCAGTACCACGCCGAGCGCGGCCAGCGTGCAGAGGAAGAAGCCGGTCGTGAACGGCACCAGCGTGCCGTCAAAGTCCTGGCCGATGGTGGCGCCGATGCCGATGCCGAGCAGCGTCGTGATCGAGCCGTACAGCGACGACGCGGTGCCGGCGATGTGGCCCTGCGGCTCCATGGCAAGCGCGGTAAAGTTCGCCATCATCAGGCCGAAGGCAAACATCATCAGCGCCGCCAGCGGCATGAACAGTCCCAGCGGCAGCATGTTCAGCCGGGTAGCTGCGAACATGGTGCCGGCCACCGCGACGAAAATCACCAGCGCGGTATGCGACATCACGCGCATGCCGACCCGGCCGACGATCTTGGCATTGAGAAAGCCGGCGATGGCGACACCGACGGCGATCGCCGCGAACGCCAGCGGAAAATAATGCCCGAGGTGGTAGATCTCGGTAAAGATCTGCTGCGACGAGAACACGAAGGCGAACAGCGAGCCCATCACTCCGCCGGCGGCGAGCGCATAACCAAAGGTCTGGCGGTTGGTCACGGTCTGGCGGAACGCACCCAGCACGTCACGAATGGCGATCGATTTTCGTTCGGACACCGGTAGCGTTTCCGGCATCCGCAGTGCGCTCCAGACGAATGCCGCCACGCCATACAGCATCAGCACGATGAAGATGCCGCGCCATTGCGCCAGCAGCATCACCGCCTGGCCGAACGACGGCGCAATCACGGGCACCGCGATGAAGACCATCATCGCCAGCGACATCACGCTCGCCATCTTGCGGCCGGCATAGCAGTCGCGCACGATCGAGACGGCAATCACGCGGGTGGCCGATGTTCCCAATCCCTGCAGCGCGCGCGCCAGCAGCAACGTCTCGAACGAGGGCGCGGCGATCGCGAGCAGGCCGGCGATGCAGTAGACCGCCATGCCGCCGAGCAGCACCGGGCGGCGGCCGAACCGGTCGGACAACGGCCCCATCACGAACTGGCCGACGCCGAAACCGAGCAGGAAGGTCGACAGCACCATTTGCGGGCGGTTGGCGACGGTGATGTGGAACGCGGAGCCGATGTTCGGCAACGCCGGCAGCATCATGTCCATCGCCAGCGGATTGAGCGCCATGATCGAGGCGATGACGATGACGAATTCGGGAAAGCCCATCGGGCGATGGCCTGAGGAGACCCAGGCGTCGGCATTGATATCGGACACTTAAATTCCTTTGCGAGTCAGCCCCCGTTGTAAGATTTTTGCTGCGCTGCACAAGCGGCGTTAGGGAATGGCAGCCCGCCGAAAACGGCTTGGTCAACAAGGTGTTACCGTCACATTGCCACTGCTTCGAGCGGTTTGCCCTTGTTGCAGGCATAAGTCCGGCAACGTGGGATGGGCAGACCCTTGCCGAGGCCGCCCGGAAGTAAAATCCGCTACGCCTCGCGCTTCCGAAAGCCGAATGGTGCTGTTAGCGTCTGATTTCCGGCGCCGCTGAAGGGCCGCACCCCGGCAAACATCAAACGTCCGGGAAATCTGGGGAGGAGACTGAAGAATGTTCTCGCACATTATGATCGGCACCAACGACCTCGACCGGGCCAAGACGTTTTATGACGCGCTGCTCGGCACGCTCGACGTCCGTCCGGCCAAGGTCGACCGCCATCGCATTTTTTACTTCACCAAGACCGGCACGTTTTCGGTATCGAAGCCGATCAACGGCGAGCCGGCGACCTTCGCCAACGGCGGCACCATCGGCTTTACCGCCAACTCGACCGCGCAGGCCGACGCCTGGCATGCCGCCGGCGTCGCCCACGGCGCGACGCCGTGCGAAGATCCGCCCGGCATTCGCGGCGCCGTCGGCAACCAGATGTATATCGCCTATCTGCGCGATCCCGACGGCAACAAGATCTGCGCCGTGCACCGGATGACCTAAAAGCCCTCATCCCCGCGCAACGGCTTCGCCGTTGTCGCTGGAGGAGCCGCGAAGCGGCGTCTCGAAGGATGAGGTCACCAACCCGGCTTCATGGTTCGAGACGCGCGCAAATGCGCGCTCCTCACCATGAGGGAGAAATCGGTTCCCGCGCTCGGGAAAGCTTTCGTAAATTTAATGCCCGCCCGAGCCCATCCGGAACTGCCGCCCGCGCGTTAAACACCACATATTGAAATCAATTGATTTGGGACGGAAACGATGAGGCGCGGGATCACAGTTCTGGCGTGCTTGTGCGCCGTGGTCGGCGCGCAATATTACGCTATGAGCAAATGGGGCATTCGCCACGAACAGCTCGACCTGTTCGACGCGGCGCGGCAGCGGCCGGTCACGGTCGATGTCGCCGTGCGCCGCGATTACGAATGGAAAGCCGATGCCGGCTACTGGAAGCTTCCGGTCGCCATCATCTCCAACGGCAATACCGTGCGCAACACCGAGTATTCGTTTCTCGCCAACGTGTTCGCCGCCCGTGGCTACATGGTCGTCAGCATCCAGCAGGACAACCCGAACGATCCGCCGCTGGTGACCAAGGAAGGCCAGCCCTATGTCGGCCGGCTCGACGTCTACAAGAAGGGCGAGGCCAATATCCTGTTCGCGCTCGACCAGTTGAAGAAGCGCGATCCCAATGCGGATTACGATCATCTCACGCTGGTCGGCCACTCCAATGGCGGCGACACCGCGATGTTTTTCGCCAAGCAGCATCCGGACCTGACGACCAAGGTCGTCACGCTGGATAACCTGCGCGTGCCGTTCGTGCTCAGCGACAAGATGAAAATCCTGTCGTTCCGTTCGGACGATCCGCACTTCAAGACCGATCCCGGCGTGCTGCCGACGCCCGAGCAAGCCAAGGCGGACGGCATCGACATCGTGCAGACGAAATACCAGCACACCTGGATGAGCGATCGTGGTCCGGCGAAGGCCAAGGAAGCGATCCAGGCTGCCCTCGACGCGTTCCTCGGCGACGCCAGTGTCAGCGACCTCAGCCCGGTCGATACCGGCAACCTGATCGTGAACAATGCCGGGATGCCGCTGCCCTGAGCCCGATCGAGACGGCGCTCCATCAGGCAATCGCCGAGCACTCAACCGTTCTCGCCACTGACGTTCGCAGGGCCTGCCTTGAAGCGGGCAGCGGCAATATTGCAGCCTCGTCGCTTGAGATGTTGAGAACCTATGCTCCTGCAGGTTGCAGGCTTACATTGGGGGTTATGATGAAAATTGCCTTGAGTGCCACGCTGCTTCTGGTCGCCCTGTCCACGATTCCTGCAAATGCGGAACCTCCCAACAATACCCCCATGCGCTGGCTTGCATGAAGAAATACGGATTCACCCACGCGGAATGGAGGGCGTACACCGTGCCCGCCGCAAAAGCCGAGCCTTATCGAAAGTGCCGCGATGCCGGCTCCAAGGGATAGAACCTGGAAAATCGCGACGATCAGCCTGAGCAATCGTGGAGTGGGTTTCGCCACAAGGCGTAACCCACTCTTTTTTTCGGAGACAGAGATCGCGGATCAAGCCGCCACGTTCGCCATGTGAGCTACGTGGACAAGTTGATAGCCCGCCCCACGGACTACGCCACCTTCTTCGATGGCGCATCGCCGTCGAGAAAGCCGGTCAGCCGGCCGCGGATCAGCTTTTCAGCCTCGGTCATGATCCGGTCGATCAATTCCTTGACGGTCGGGATGTCGTGGATCAAGCCCACCACCATGCCGCAGCTCCAGGCGCCGGCGTCCATCTGGCCGTCGATCATGACCTTGGGATAGACGCCTGCGACCATATCGTGGATGTCGTCGATCTTCAGCTTGGCGCCCTTCTCGCGCTCGATCTCGAGCAAATGATCGACCGCGGGGTTCTTCAACACCCGTTCGGTATTGCGGATCGCGCGCATGATCAGCCGCGTGTCGAATTCGGTCGCCGCCACCAGCGCCTGCTTGACGTTGTCGTGGATCGGCGCCTCCTTGGTCGCCATGAAGCGCGTGCCCATGTTCATGCCCTGCGCGCCCATCGCCAGCGCCGCGACCAGGCTGCGCGCATCGGCCATGCCGCCCGACGCCACGAACGGGATCTTCAGCTCTTCCGCCGCGCGCGGCAGCAGGATCATGTTCGGCATGTCGTCCTCGCCGGGATGGCCGCCGCACTCGAAACCGTCGACGCTGACGGCGTCGCAGCCGATCTGCTCGGCCTTCAGCGAGTGGCGCACTGAGGTGCATTTGTGAATCACCTTGATGCCGGCCGCCTTCAGTGCCGGCATGTACTGCTCGGGGCTGCGACCGGCGGTCTCGACCGCCTTGATGCCGCCCTCCTTGATGGCAGCGATGTATTCAGGATAAGGCGGCGCGGTGAACGCGGGCAGAAAGGTCAGGTTCACGCCGAACGGCTTGTCGGTCATGTCGTGACATTTCGCGATTTCCTTGGCGAGCAATTCCGGGGTGCGCTGCGTCAACCCGGTGATGATGCCGAGGCCGCCGGCATTGGAGACCGCGGAAGCGAGCTCGGCAAAGCCGACATAATGCATGCCACCCTGGATGATCGGATGCTTGATGTTGAACAATTCGGTGATGGCCGTCTTCATCAGAAATCTCTCCCGCTGCCGTTTATGTCTTTCGCAATGGCCGTAAGGCTCGACCATGCGTCAGCCGGTGCGCGAGGGCTAGGTCCGCCACCGGCGATTTTTTGGATCGTTCCCGATGCGTTCAACACCGGCAGAACCCGTTCGGAATACCGGTCATATTCCCCCAGGAGAAAAATCGAGAAAAAAAATGCGGCGTGACGTATGCTTGTACAAGCCCCTCCCCGGCGTCTACATTGCCGGCCAACGAGCCTAAGCGCGCGCCCGCGGACCAACGATCCGCGCAAATGGGAGGAATAATCCATGAAACACGCCTACATCCCGCGGACCACGACCTATAACCTCAATCCGGAAGAGGAACTGAACGACCTGCGGATGTCGGAGCAGGTTCGCCCGCTGTACGAGCACGTCAAGAAATTCATCCGCGAAACCGTCGACCCGATGTCGGTCGAATTCGCAAAACTCGGCGAAAACAAGAAGGACCGCTGGAGCTTCACGCCGGAGCAGCTTGCATGTCTGCAAAAGGCCAAGGACAAGGCCAAGGAAGTCGGCCTCTGGAACTTCTTCCTGCCCGACGACGAGACCGGCCAGGGCCTGAAGAACCTCGACTACGCCTATATCGCGGTCGAGTTGGCGAAGAACCCGATGGCCTCCGAGACCATGAACTGCTCGGCGCCCGACACCGGCAACATGGAAGTGCTCGAGCGCGTCGGCACCAAGGCGCAGAAGGACAAGTGGCTGAAGCCGCTGCTGGCCGGCGAGATCCGCTCCGCCTACGCGATGACCGAACCCAATGTGGCCTCGTCGGATGCCAAGAACATCTCGACCACCGCAAAGCTGGTCGGCGACGAGTGGGTGATCAACGGCGAGAAGTATTACATTTCCGGCGCCGGCGATCCGCGCTGCAAGATCATGATCGTGATGGTGAAGACCAACCCGGACGCGGCGCCGAGCAAGCAGCAGTCGCAGATCCTGGTGCCGATCGACACCCCCGGCGTCGAGATTTTGGGCCCGATGCACGTGTTCGGCCACGACCACGCGCCGCGCGGCCACATGCACCTGCGCTTCAACAATTGCCGGGTGCCGAAGGAGAACATCCTGCTCGGCGAAGGCCGCGGCTTTGAAATCTCGCAGGTCCGGCTCGGACCGGGCCGCATCCATCACTGCATGCGCACGATCGGCAAGGCAGAGAAGGCGCTCGACCTGATGGTGTCGCGCGGCCTGACCCGCGAAGCCTTCGGCAAGAAGATCGCCCATCTCGGCGGCAACATGCAGATCATCGCGCAGGCGCGCTGCGAGATCGAGGCGATGCGGCTGATGGTGCTGAAAGCGGCCAAGGCGATGGACGTGCTCGGCAACAAGGAAGCGCGGATCTGGGTCAGCATGGTCAAGGCCATGGTGCCGGAACGCACCTGCAAGATCATCGACCAGGCGATCCAGATGCACGGCGCCACCGGCATTTCGCACTGGAGCCCGCTCGGCGAAATGTACCAGGACGTCCGCCACCTCCGCTTCGCCGACGGTCCGGACGAAGTGCACTGGATGGTGGTCGGCCGCCACGAACTGAGCATGCCGTAGGGTTGTTCGGGGGCGCGTCATCGGGAGTCCCCGTGCGGCGCCCCCACCCCAACCCTCCCCCGCAAGCGGGAGAGGGAGTCGAGCACGGCGTGTGGTCGACAGTGCGCTCCGAAATTGTTGAACTTAAATGCCGCAGCGAATGCTGACCGGCCCCCCTCTCCCGCTTGCGGGGGAGGGTTGGGGTGGGGGTGCCTCCGCAAACTCACCCGTCAAAGAGTCCCTCACCCGAGAAGCCCCCATGCAATACGCCCCCTCCGATCTCAAACCCCGCGAGCGCTACAAGGTGCTGGCGTCGTTCGTGCTGCCGCGGCCGATCGCGTGGGTGACGACGGTGGGGCCATCAGGCGTGGTCAACGCCGCGCCCTTCAGCTTCTTCAACGTGTTCTGCGAAGACCCGCCGCTGTGCATGTTCGCCGCCAACCGGCGCACCGACGGGCGGGCCAAGGACACCCAGATCAATGTCGAGCGCACCGGCGAGTTCGTGGTCAACATGACCGACGAGCCGCTGGCGCAGGCGATGCATGAATCCAGCGGCGATTTTCCGCCCGAGATCGGCGAACCGGATTATCTCAACCTCAAGCTCGCGCCCTCGACCAGGATCGCGGTGCCGCGCCTGGCCGATGCGCCGTTCGCCATGGAGTGCAAGACCTGGAAGACCATCGACGTCAACGGCGACCGCATGCTGATCATGGGCGAAGGCATCCAGTTCCACATCCGCGACGACCTGTGGGACCCTGACGCCATGCGCGTGCACATGGAGCGCTATCATCCGATCGGCCGCATGTTCGCCGACCGCTATTGCCGCACCGACGACCGCGTGGTGTTCCCGCCGGCCGAAGGCGCGAAGAAGGCCTAGCCGGAGAAACTACCATGAGCAGCGATTTCCGTGACAACGAGGAACGCCATCGGTTCGAACTCGATGTCGAGGGGAAGACGGCGTTTGTCAGCTACCGGAAAACGCCGGATACGATCACGCTGGTTCATACGGTGGTGCCGCCGGAGCTCGGCGGCAAGGGCGTCGGCTCCAAACTCGCCCGCGCCACGCTTGATGCGGTGCGGGCGCAAGGGCGCAAGCTTACCGTCGAATGCGAGTTCATCCGCGGCTACATGTCAAAGCACCCCGAAGATAACGACCTGTTGGCCTAACTCTGTGGAATGAGTTGAGCGCAGCGAAACTCATTCCACGCGATCAAACCAACCCCGGCCGGTGCGCGCGCAGGAACGAGCGGATCTGGCGTACCGCGAGCGGTATCCGCTCCTTGGGCTCCTTCCACGGAAACATACTGACTTCGGCGTTCGGTGCCAGCATCGCGGTTTCCATGGCGACCTCGTAGGGATGCGAGGGAACGTCGTCGGGCAGCACCAGTACCGGCGTTTGGCAGTTGCGGACGAAATCGCGGTTCACGGTGAAGACGAAGTCGGGATCGTTGCGGTACATTTTGGTGAGGAATTTTTCGCACCTCTCCATCGTGAGATCGGGCCGCTGCGCCAGTAGCTGCGGCGCCCAGCCCTTGATGTTGTTCTGGTAAAACAGATCGCGCATTTCCGGGCGCGAGCCCGACGGCTGCACCAGCACGCCGGCGACGACGCGATCCGGCGCGCGCTTCAAGAGATTCCAGATCAGCGGGCCGCCGATGCAGAACCCCAGCACCATGAACTTGTCGATGCCGAGGTGATCCATCAGCGCCAGCTGGTCGTCGGTATGGGCATCCCAGGGACGGTCAATTTCCAGGGGGCCGGTTGATTTACCGGGAGGCGCGTTGCGCAGATCGAAGGCGACGCAGCGGTGCTCGGCCTTGAACTCCTCCATCGCGTTGAACGGCGGATAGGCGCCGATGATGCCGTCGATGGTTGAGTTCAATCCACCGCCCGCGATCAGCAGCAGCGGGAAGCCGGAGCCGGCCTCCAGATAATGGATGCGGACGGCGCCCTTTTCGAAAAAGCTCATGGGGGATTCTTCCCTGGTTGTTTTTGTTTATCGTCTCCTTCTCCCCGCTTGCGGGGAGAAGGTCGGGATGAGGGGGACTCTCCGCGAGTCCGAATGTGTGGAGAGTCCCCCTCACCCGGCGCTACGCGCCGACCTCTCCCCGCAAGCGGGGCGAGGTTAAGAACTACGCCTTCACCGCGGCAGCAGCGGCTGCGGCCTCGATCTTGTCCTGCGTCTTGGTATCGAAATCGGACGCATCATGCCGCTCGTGCAGCTGGCTGGCGGGATCGCCGAACGGGCGGTTGACCATGCGGCCGCGCTGTACCGCCGGGCGCTTGGCGATCGCGTCGGTCCAGCGCTGCACGTTCTTGTAGTCGCCGACCGAAAGAAATTCACCGGCGCCGTACAGAAGCCCCTTGGCGAGGCTGCCGTACCACGGCCAGGTCGCCATGTCGGCGATGGTGTAGTCCTTGCCTGCGAGATATTCGTGATCGGCGAGATGGCGGTCGAGCACGTCGAGCTGGCGCTTCACCTCCATGGCGTAGCGGTCGATGGCGTATTCGATCTTGGTTGGCGCGTAGGCGTAGAAATGGCCAAAGCCGCCGCCGAGAAACGGCGCGCTGCCCATCTGCCAGAACAGCCATGACAGGCATTCGGCACGAGCCTGGCCGCCGGTCGGCAGGAAGGCGCCGAACTTTTCGGCGAGATGCACCAGGATCGCACCGGACTCGAACAGCCGGATCGGGGTCGGCCCGCTGCGGTCCATCAACGCCGGAATCTTGGAGTTCGGATTGACCGACACAAACCCGCTGCCGAACTGGTTGCCGTCGATCCGGATCAGCCACGCGTCGTATTCGGCGCCGCTAAAGCCGGCCGCGAGCAACTCCTCGAACATCACGGTGACCTTGACGCCGTTCGGGGTCGCCAGCGAGTAGAGCTGGAACGGATGCTTGCCAACGGGCAGCTCCTTGTCATGCGTCGGACCGGCAATCGGGCGGTTGATGCTGGCGAAGCGGCCGCCGCTCTCCTTGTTCCAGGTCCAGACTTTCGGCGGTACGTAGGCTGAGGGGTCGGCGACGGGCGCGTCGGTCATTTCTTGAGCTCCAGGCTTCTTTTCGGCCGTGTCTGGGGTAGACTATCTTGCCGCTTGGCGGAATTATGCAGCGCGCGGGCGGCGCACAAGAGGCAGGCACCGCCGCTGGACAAATCGTTGTGGCGGTCGGCGCGGTCTCCATGTTACGGTTTCACTCAAGCACCGCAACAAAAACAATAAAGCGGGCAAACATAAGGGGAGGAAGACACCATGCTGCAAGGCAAGTGGTTAGCCGTGTTCTCTGGACTAGTGCTCGCGATCGCAGGCTGCGGTCAGGCCAGCGCCCAAGCCACCATCAAGGTCGCCTACACCGATCCGCTCTCAGGTCCTTTCGCCCAGGTCGGCGACGCCAACCTGAAGCAGATGCAATACATCATCGACTACATCAATTCGAAGGGCGGCGCGCTCGGCAAGAAGTTCGAGCTGGTCCCGTTCGACAACAAGTCGCAGCCCTCGGACGCGCTGATCGCGCTCAAAAGCGCCACCGACCAGAACATGCCCTTCATCATGCAGTGCAGCGGCTCCAACATCGCCGCCGCCCTGATCGATGGCGTCAACAAGAATAACGAGCGCAATCCCGACAACCGCATCATCTATCTCAATTGCGGCGCGGTGGCCCCTGAGCTCACCAACGAGCAGTGCAGCTTCTGGCATTTCCGCTTTGACCTCCACGCCGGCATGAAGGCCGAGGTGATGGTGCGCGCGCTGCCAAAGGAAACCACCAAGGTTTACCTGATCAACCAGGATTATCTGTTCGGACAATCGGTGCAGCGCGAGGTGAGGAACTATCTCACCAAGCTGAGGCCTGACGTCCAGGTGGTCGGCGACGAGTTGATTCCGCTCGGCAAGATCAAGGACTTCTCGCCCTACATTACCAAGATCAAGGCTTCGGGCGCGCAGGCACTGCTGACCGGCAACTGGGGCCCGGACATGAACCTGCTGATCAAGGCCGGCGTCGATGCCGGCGCTGATCTGCACTACTACACTTTCTACGCCCATCTCGCCGGCGGCCCGACCGCGATCGGCGCCGGCGGCGACAACCGCGTGCTGTCGGTGATGTCCTACAGCGAAAACGTGGCGCCTGCGATCGGCAACAAGGAAGCCGAAGCCTTCGGTGAGGGCTTCCGCGCGAAACACAAGTTCGACTTCTCCGCCGCCGGCTTCCGCACCATCTTCGAATACCTGCAGGCCGCGGTGAACAAGGCCGGCAGTGTCGATGCCACCAAGATCGCCACCGCCATGGAAGGGCTCGAACTCAAGGACTTCCTCGGCTACGACACCAAGATGCGCAAGGATGATCATCAGATCATCACCGAATACTTCGTCGGCACCTTCAAGAAGGGCACGAAGTACGACGCCGAAGGCACCGGCCTCGGCTGGGCCCCGACGGCGACGATCCTCGCCAAGGACATCGACCAGCCCAATACCTGCAAGATGAAACGCCCCGGCGCCTCCTGACCGACACAACAGTCGCCCGCTTCCATCCTCTGGAAGCGGGCGTCGCGCTTTGCGGGCAGGTAACTTGCAATGGAAGTCTTTGTCGTCTCGCTGTTGAATGGCCTGGTTTACGGCATGCTGTTGTTCATGCTGGCGAGCGGGCTGACGCTGATCCTGAGCATGATGGGCGTGCTCAACTTCGCCCATGCCAGCGCCTATATGCTGGGCGCCTATTTCGCCTATACCATCAGCACCTATATCGGCTTCTGGCCGGCGCTGATCCTTGCGCCGCTGCTCTGCGGGCTGGTCGGCGCCGCTATCGAAATGTTCGGGCTGCGGCGCGTTCACCGCAACGGCCACATCGCCGAATTGCTGTTCACCTTCGGCCTCGCGCTCCTGATCGAGAAGGGCGTGCAGATGACATGGGGCCTGCTGCCGGTGCCTTACCGGGTGCCGGAACTACTGGATTTCCCCCTGTTCAGCGTCTACGGCACGCATTTTCCGGCCTACCGTGCCTTCATGCTGTTGATTTCGGCCCTGATGTTCGGCGCGATCTGGCTCGGCCTGACCCGCACCCGCATTGGGCTGGTGATCCAGGCGGCCCTCACCCATCCTGACATGGCTTCAGCGCTCGGCCATAACGTGCCGCGCATCTTTACGCTGGTGTTTGCCGCCGGCACCGCGCTGGCCGGCCTTGCCGGCGTGATCGGCGGCAACTATCAGGTCACCGAGCCGGCGATGGCCTTCACCATGGGTCCGATCGTGTTCGTCGTGGTGGTGTTCGGCGGACTGGGATCGCTGACCGGCTGCTTCATCGCCTCGATCCTGATGGGGTTGATCCAGACCTTTGCCGTCGTATTCGACGTCTCGCTGGCGGATCTGCTGGCGAAATTCGGCTTCACGGTGACGTCGGGCACGCCGTTCGCCGAGGTCCTCAACGTTACCCTGCCCCGGGTCGGCGCGCTGCTGCCGTTCCTGATGCTGGTACTGATCCTGGTGTTCCGGCCGCGCGGGCTGATGGGGACGCGCGATACATGAACATGTTGCGCCGCCACTGGCCCTGGATTCTCGCCTTCGTCATCCTGCTCGCGATCCCGTTCCTGTTCTACGACTGGAGCAAGGGCCGCCATTCCGGCTTCGTGCTGACCTTGATGAGCGAGATCGGCGTGATGGCGATCTTCGCGCTGTCCTACAACATGCTGATGGGCCAGGCCGGCCTGTTGTCGTTCGGACACGCCGTGCTGCTCGGGATGGGCGCCTATTGTGCCGCGCATGTCGTGCTTCTGGTCAAGGCCGGCACGATCTGGCTGCCGACCGAACTGGTGCCGCTGGCCGGCGGGCTCGGCGGGCTGTTCTTTGGTTTCGTGTTCGGCTGGCTGGTGACCAAGCAACGCGCCACCGCGTTCGCGATGATCACCATGGGATTGGGCGAACTGGTTTCGGCCGCTGCGCTGATGTTCATGGGTTTCTTCGGCGGCGAAGGCGGCATCCCCGTCGACCGCGTCATGAACACCAGCCTGGTCGGCGTCAGCTATTCCTCGCCCTGGCAGGTCTACTGCCTGGTGCTGGTGTGGGCCTTCGTCGCGGCCGTGCTGATGAAGCTGCAGACCCAGACCCCGCTCGGCAGCATGGCCAACGCCACCCGCGACAATTTCGAGCGCGCGCAATTCGTCGGCTACGACCCGCGCATGGTGCGGCTCTATCAGTTCGCGCTGTCCGGCTTCTTCGCCGGCATCGGCGGCGGGCTCTATGTGATGATCTACGAAATCGTCACCTTCGACACGGTGTCGGCGGCAAAATCCGCCAACGCGCTGCTCGCGGTCTATATCGGCGGCGCCGGCGGGTTCTTCGGGCCGATTCTCGGCACCATCGTGGTGGTGCTGCTGCAAAGCGGGGTCAGCCTGCTCAGCAACGCCTGGCTGCTCTATGTCGGCATTCTCTTCATCGTCATGGTGATGTATGCGCCGGGCGGACTGATCGGGCTACTGTTCATGCACATGCCGATCTGGCGCGCCGGGCGGATGCGCGAACTGCTGCTGCCCTATGCGCGCGCGTTTCCGCCGGCACTGATCGTGCTGCTCGGCTTCGTGTTTCTGGTGGAACTGACGTCGTTCACCACCATCGGCGCGGCGCAAGGCAAGAAGTTCTCGATCGGCGGCAACGTCATCGACACCACGGCGCCGATGCCATGGGTGATTGCGCTGGCCATGCTGGTGCTCGGCGCGCTGTGGCTGCGCCGCGAGGCGCGCGGCTTTCGCGAGCGTTGGGACGACGTAATGGATGGCATCAAACGGCAGGGGGCGATGTCGTGAGCGGAGATATCACCCATGTGCCCGCGATCGAGCTGCGCGACGTCTGCAAGCGCTTCGGGCGAACCGAAATCATCCGCGGCGTCAATCTCTCGATACCGCGCGGCGAGCGTCACGCCATCATCGGCCCCAACGGCGCCGGCAAGACCACGCTGTTCAACCTGATCTCGGGGCGGTTTCCGATCAGTTCCGGTTCGATCACCGTAGACGGCAGGTCCACCGCCGATCTGGCACCGCAGGAAATCAACCGTCTCGGGTTGTCGCGCAGCTTCCAGATCACCTCGATCTTCCCGCGCATGACCGTGTTCGAGAACATCCGCTGCGGCCTCTTGTGGTCGCAGGGCTATCGCTACTCGTTCTGGCACCTGCTGGGGCGACAGAAGGCGCTGAACGAGGCCGCGGATCAATTGCTCGAGCGGCTGAAACTGTCCGACCGCCGCAACCTGCAAGCGGGTCTGCTGTCCTATGCCGAGCAACGCGCGCTGGAGATCGGCATCACCATCGCCGGCGGCGCCGAGATCATCCTGCTGGACGAGCCGACCGCGGGCATGAGCCACAGCGAGACCGACAGCGCGGTCGCGCTGATCCGCCGCGTGTCGGAAGGCAAGACGCTGATCATGGTTGAGCACGACATGAGCGTGGTGTTCGGACTTGCCGACCGCATCACGGTGCTGGTCTATGGCGAGGTGATCGCGTCCGATCAGCCTGCCGCCATTCGCGGCAATGCCGCCGTGCAGGAAGCCTATCTCGGGACGGTGGCGGCATGATGCTCGAAGTCCGCGACCTCCACGCCTATTACGGCAAGAGCCACATCCTCCAGGGCGTGGATCTCTCGGTCGATCAGGGCGAGATCGTCAGCCTGCTCGGCCGCAACGGCGTCGGCCGCTCCACCGCCTGCAAGACCATCATGGGACTGCTGCCGCCGGTCGGAAGCGTCAGATTCAAGGGCCGCTCGATTGCTGGCCTGCGGCCCGACCAGATCGCCCATCTCGGCATCGGCTACGTGCCGGAAGACCGCCAGGTGTTTCCTGGCCTTACCGTGAAACAGAACCTCGAACTCGGGATGAAACGCGCCGGCGTCGAAGGGCGCTGGAAATTCGCCGATGTGTTCACGCTGTTTCCCAACCTCGCCGCGCGCCAGGACAACCCGGCCGGTGTGCTGTCGGGCGGCGAGCAGCAGATGCTGACCATGTGCCGTACGCTGATGGGCGACCCTGATCTCGTCATCATCGACGAGCCGACGGAAGGCCTCGCGCCGAAACTGGTCGAACAGGTCGGTACCTTGCTCGACGAAATCGCGAAGCGCGGCACCGCGATCCTGTTGGTGGAGCAGAAGCTGACCATTGCGCTTCGGATTTCGCGCCGCCTCTACGTCATGGGTCACGGCCGCATCGTGTTCGAAGGAACACCGCCGGAACTCGCCGCCAACGCCGCGGTGCGCAAGGAGTGGCTGGAAGTTTGAGGCGCGCCCTGCCCCTCGATCGCTGCGCGGATACGATCAGCATCGTATGCCTTGCCGTTCAACCGTAGATCAGGCTTGCCTGTAGGCCGTTGCTGGCAGGCGCTGTCGATCCATGCCAAATCGCAAGATCGGTCGAGCGCGACACATCCGGAAGGGACTAGCTGGTGTCGCCACGGAGCAAGAGACGATGAAGGCGGCGCTTGAAAACTACCATGCCCGGATGCAGCGGGTGCTGGACCATATCGACCAGCATCTTGACGGTGATCTCGGCCTGGAAGCGTTGAGCGGCGTCGCGGCGTTCTCGAAATACCATTTCCACCGGCAGTTCATGTCCACCTTCGGGTTATCCGTGCATCGCTATGTCCAGCTTGCCCGTATGAAGCGCGCTTCGTACCGGCTGGCCTACATGGACGCCGAAAGCGTCACAGATATCGCGATGGATGCCGGTTACGATGCACCAGACGCCTTCGCCCGCGCCTTTCGGCAACGGTTCGGGCAATCGCCTTCGTCGTTCCGGAAATGTCCCGACTGGGAGCCGTGGCATGCGGCCTTCGGGCCTTTCGACAACGCGAGGAGCAAGCTCATGCAGAAGACTTTTACCACTGACGACGTGATAATTCGCGATGTGCCACCCACGCCGGTGGCGATCATGGAGCATCGAGGCGACCCGGCGACGATCGGCGCCACTATCCAGCGGTTCATCGCGTGGCGCAGGGCCGCCGGCCTGCACCCCAGGACAAGTCCGACCTTCAATGTTTGGTATTCCGAGCGGCGTCCTGCGTCGCCCGCCGATTATAGCATGGATCTTTGTGTCGGGACCGACCAGCCGATCGAAGCGAACGGCGAGCAGATCAAGGCCGGCGAGATCCCTGGCGGACGCTGCGCGGTGCTGCGCGTCGTCGGCAACACCGACAATCTGGAGCCCGCCGCGCTCTACCTTTATCGCGACTGGCTTCCGGCCAGCGGCGAGGAGGCACGCGACTTCCCGATCTATTGCCAGCGGCTGAGCTTCTTCCCGGAGGTGCCGGAGCATGAGGCGATCGCGGAACTTTTTCTGCCGCTGAAATAGCGCTCCGACCTAATGCATAACCAACAGGATATGATAAATTCAGGCGTCCATGGACCTGCCTGGCAGGACTGCTGATGCCCCACGCACACGTCGCGTTCCCGCTTGACTAACGCATGTCCCGCTGGTTATACGTCAATCAATAACCACGGAGTTATTGATTGCAGATGCCCGATACCCACGACGTCCTGTTCAAAACGCTGGCCGATCCGACGCGGCGGGCGATCTTCGAGCGGCTGTGCCGCGACGGAGAACAGACGGTCGGGGCGCTGACGGCGCGGGCCAAGGTCTCGCAGCCGGCGGTCTCGAAACATCTCGGGGTCCTGAAGCAGGCCGGGCTGGTGCGCGACCGCCACCAAGGTCGCCAGACCCATTACAGCGCGCAGCTCGGCGCGCTTGGCCCCCTGATCGACTGGACCAGCCAGATGGCCGGCTTCTGGCAGAGCCGGTTCGATCACCTCGAAGATCTGCTCAAAAGGATGGACCAATGAACAATACCGCGACCGAAACGCGCACCGTCATCGTCGAACGCGAGATCGCTTTTCCGCCGGAGAAGATCTGGCGCGCGCTCACCCAACCACACCTGATCGAGGAATGGCTGATGAAGAACGACTTCAAGCCGGCCGTCGACCACCGCTTCCATCTTCGCGGCGACTGGGGCGCCGTCGAGTGTCAGGTGCTGGCGATCGAGCCACACAAAACGCTGTCCTACACCTGGAGCGCGATGGGGCTGGAAAGTGTCGTGACCTGGACCCTTACCCCGACGGGCACGGGAACCCACCTGCGCATGGAGCAGTCCGGCTTCAAGCCGGATCAGACGCAGGCCTATCAGGGCGCCAAATTCGGATGGCAGAAGTTCTTTGCCAACCTGGAACAGACGCTGGCGAAGGCGGATTGAAATCCGCCGACGCCATTGGACCAATCAGCTTCGGTACATCATCACAAGGAGTTCACCTTGAAGTTCAACCTGTGGATTCGGCAAGCCCACCGCTGGATATCGATCGCCTTTACGCTGGCCGTGATCGCGAATTTCGTCGCCATGGCAATTGGAGAGCCGCCCCCTTGGGTGGTCTATTCGCCGCTACCCCCGCTGTTCCTGCTGCTGTTCAGCGGGCTCTACATGTTCGTGCTGCCCTATGTCGCCAATCGGCGCAGTGGCGGACGCGCGGGCGCGCAGGGGTGAACGCCATGAGCAAGGAGGCCTCTGCATCGGAGCGTATCGACGGGTTGATCGCAGGGATTACCGACTGGCGCGGCAAGACCTTTGCCGGCATCCGCAAGACCATTTTGGCGGCCGACCCCGAGATATCTGAGGAATGGAAGTGGATGGGAAGCCCGGTGTGGTCGCGCGACGGCATCATCGCGGTCGCCAACGCGCACAAGGGCAAGGTGAAGCTGACCTTCATGTACGGCGCGAAACTCGCCGATCCCGACAAACTGTTCAACGCCGGCCTCGAAGGCAATGCGCGACGCGCGATCGATTTTCTCGAGGGCGACAAGATCAACGCGCCGGCCTTAAAGAAGTTGATCCGCGCCGCGATTGAATACAATCAGGGCAAGTCGAAGAAGAAAGCGCCGGCGAAGGCAGGCAAAAAATGAGCTCGTAAAGTGGGCAAAGGCGCACTTGCGCCGTGCCCACCATCCATCGACAGCTTCATTCGAAATGGTGGGCACGCTTCCGCTTTGCTCACCCTACGGGACCTGCGCTCGCAACGACGGTGGTTAGGAAGCCGCCACCTTGCGCGGCTGCTCGGCCCCCGCCATCACGAATCCCTCATAGCCCCTGGCCGCGACGTCGTTGCAGATCTGCCGGTACGGGCCGACGCCGCCGATATAGGGCATGAAGATCCGCGGCTTGCCCGGCACGTTGGCGCCCATGTACCAGGAATTGGCCTGCGGATAGAGCGTCGCGGAGGCGACCTCGTTGACATGGGCGACCCATTTGTCCTCGGCATCGACAGCCGCTTCCATGGTGTCGAGGCCGTGCTCGCGCATGTAAGCCGTGCAATCAGCGATCCAGTCGACATGTTGCTCGATCGAGACGATCATGTTCGACAGCACCGACGGGCTGCCGGGTCCGGTGATGACGAAGAGATTGGGAAAGCCAGCGCTCATCAAGCCCAGATAAGTGCGAGGGCCCGCGGCCCATTTGTCGTTCAGCGTCTGCCCGCCCCGGCCGTGAATGTCGATTTTGGCAACCGAACCGGTCATCGCGTCGAAGCCGGTGGCAAGCACCAGCGCGTCGACCTGGTATTCCTTGCCGCCGGTGCGCACCGCGTCCTCGGTAATTTCGTCGATCGGATTGGACTTGATATCGACCAAGGTCACATTCGCGCGATTGAAGGTCGCGAAGTAATCGGTATCAATGCAGATGCGCTTGGAGCCGATCGGGTGGCTATCCGGCTGCAACAGCTTTGCTGTCTCCGGATCCTTCACAATTTCGGAAATCTTCTCGCGGACGAAATTGGCGGCGGTGTCGTTGGCCGTCTTGTCCAGCCCGAGGTTGTTATAGACTGACATGAAAGTGAGCCCGCCGCGATTCCAGCGTGCTTCGTATTTCGAGCGGCGCTCGTTGTCGCCGTCGTCGAGCGCGCCGCGGTCGGGCACCTCGGTATAGATGCCGTTGCGCGCGACCTCGCGCGCGAACTGCCGGATTTCCGGATAACGCGCGCGAAACGATTCGCGTTCGGCTTCGCTCAGGGCCGCGTTGCGGGCGGGAATCGAAAAGTTCGCGGTGCGCTGGAATACCGTGAGATGGCTCGCCTGTTCGGCGATGATGGGCACCGACTGGATCGCCGACGAACCGGTGCCGATCACGCCGACGCGCAAGCCGGTGAAATCGACCTCTTCATGCGGCCAGTGACCGGTGTGATAAACCTTGCCCTTGAACCGATCGAGCCCCTTGATGTCGGGCATTTTTGCGTTCGACAGGCAACCGGTGGCGAGCACGACGAATTTGGCGATGACCGTCTTGCCGTCGGAGGTGGTCACCGACCACAGGCTGGCGTTCTCATCGAACACCGCCCGCTCGACACGGGTGTTGAACTGGATATCGGAGCGCAGTTCAAAACGGTCGGCGACGTGGTTGGCGTATTTCAGGATTTCCGGCTGTGGTGCGTAGCGCTCGCTCCAGTCCCATTCCTGCTGCAATTCATCCGAGAACGAATAGGAATACTGCATGCTCTCGACGTCGCAGCGCGCGCCGGGATAGCGGTTCCAGTACCAGGTACCGCCGACGCCATTGCCCTGCTCATAGACCCGCGCCGTCATCCCCTGCTGGCGCAGCCGGTGCAGCATGTACATGCCGGCAAAGCCCGCGCCGACCACGACGACGTCAAAGGTCTCGGAGGGTTTTGCGGCGACGGAGGGCTGGGCGGACATGAAGGTGGCTCCCTGATTTTCTTCGCTGTTTGGCGAACAGCATTCTATCCGCAGCGTCAAAGCGCAAGAGACAAATCGCCCCGTCTGGTTTGCATATTTTGCAGCGTGGAATGCGTAGAAGTACGTGCCGGAAACCCGCTTGGCTTCCCGGCCCCGGATGGGCTAGCGTTCGTCCAACAGCCCGTCAAAACCAAGAACGAGCACACAGGGAGTGATACCGCCATGAAATCGCCGATCTGCGACATGCTGGGGATCGAGTTTCCCTTGCTCGCCTTCAGCCATTGCCGCGACGTGGTCGCCGCCGTCAGCCGCGCCGGCGGCTTTGG
This sequence comes from Xanthobacteraceae bacterium, assembly GCA_019748335.1. Classification (GTDB taxonomy): domain Bacteria; phylum Pseudomonadota; class Alphaproteobacteria; order Rhizobiales; family Xanthobacteraceae; genus Bradyrhizobium. The sequence continues at coordinate 5,515 of JAIEPP010000681.1, read as the reverse complement.
CGTGCTCGGCGCCACCGCGCATTCGCCCGAGAGCCTCGAGCAGGAACTGAAATGGATTGACGATCACTGCGACGGCAAGCCCTACGGTCTTGACGTGCTGATCCCCGAAAACATCTCGACCGCGGGCGAAAAGGACGTCACCTGGAAGAAGCTGGAGGCGCGGATATCGCCGCAGCATCGCGACTTCACCCGCAATCTGCTGAAAAAATACGGCATCGAACTGACCACCACCAACGTCGCCGACAACCAGCCGCAGCCGTTTGATGCCCAGCGCGCGCTGGAATTGCTGGATGTTTCGTTCGAGCACCCGATCAAGCTGATTGCCAATGCGCTCGGCGTGCCGCCGAAGGCGATGATCGACAAGGGCAGGAAGCACAACGTGCCGGTCGCGGCCTTGGTCGGCGCCAAGGAACATGCGCTGCGCCAAGTCGCGGCCGGCGTCGACATTCTGGTGGTACAGGGCACCGAGGCGGGCGGCCATTGCGGCGAGGTCTCGACCATGGTGCTGGTGCCCGAGGTGATCAAGGCGATCAAGCCGATCCGCGACGTGCCGGTGCTGGCCGCCGGCGGCATCATGACCGGACGGCAGATGGCGGCCTGCATGGCGATGGGCGCAGCCGGCGCCTGGACCGGTTCGGTCTGGCTGGCAACGGTCGAGTCCGAGACATCAGAAATCTTCCGCGAGAAGATGATCGCGGCGTCTTCGCGCGACGCCATCCGTTCCAGGGGCCGTACCGGCAAGCCCGCGCGGCAACTGCGCTCGGTCTGGACCGATGCCTGGGACCGCGGCCCCGACAGCCCCGGCGCGCTGCCGATGCCGTTGCAGAGCATCATCAGCCGGGATGCCTTCAACTCGATCGACCGCGCCGCCGCCGCGGGGAACGCACAGGCGCGCGACCTCGTCAGTTACTTCGTCGGCCAGGGCGTCGGCCTGATCGACAGCGTGAAATCGGCGGGCGCCGTGGTGCAGGAATTCAAGGAAGATTTTGTTGACGCGGTGGAGCACATGAATGCGTTGATGGAAGAATAGTCACCTGGCTCGCATCCTTCGAGACGCCGCTTCGCGGCTCCTCAGGATGACGGCGGTGTATGTGGCGACGTCACCCTGAGGTGCCGTCGCGAAGCGAAGGCCTCGAAGGGCGACGGCGAACCGATAGTCTAGAAAGCAAAGCAAGAAAAAATGCCCCAAAAAACCTCCCTCCCCGAAGACCGTATTCCCGTCATCGTCGGCGTCGGCGAAGTCGTCGACAGGCCTGCGGACATTGCCGCCGGCCTCGAACCGCTGACGCTGCTCGAACAAGCCATGCACCGCGCCGAGGCCGACAGCGGCGCAAAGCTGCTCGGCGAACTGGGCTCGCTCGACGTCGTCAATTTCCTGAGCTGGCGCTACCGCGATCCCGAGAAGCTGCTCGCGGCACGGCTCGGCGCCAAGCCTGATCATTGCTACTACGGTCCGGTCGGCGGCGAGAGCCCGATCCGTTACATCCATGAAGCAGCCCAGCGCATCGCGCGCGGCGAATGCAGCGTTGCTGCCGTCTGCGGCGCGGAAGCGCAGTCGACCGCGACCAAGGCCGAACGCGCTGGCATCACGCTGCCGTGGACGCCGTTCGCCAGCGACGTCGAGGAGCCGAAGCGTGGCGCGGTGTTCCAGAAGCCGATGGCGGTGAAGCTCGGCGTGTTCCGCCCGATCACGGTCTATCCGCTGTATGAGTCCGCCACATCAGCGCATTGGGGACAGACGCCACGTGAAGCGTTGGCGGAATCCGGACAGCTCTGGTCGACCTATTCGCGCGTGGCGTCGGAAAATCCGAACTCATGGATGAAGAAGGCGCTGGCGCCGGACGAGATCACGACGCCAACGCCGGAAAACCGCCTGATCGCCTGGCCGTACACAAAACTGATGGTGGCCAACCCGACCGTCAACATGGGCGGCGCGGTGCTGCTGACGTCGCTAGCAAAAGCCCGCGCGGCCGGCGTGCCCGAGGATCGCCTGATCTATGTCTGGGGCGGCGCCTCGGCTGAAGAGCCACGCGATTATCTGGTGCGCGACCAGTTTTATGAAAGCCATCCGCAGAACGCCGTGCTCAAGGCGGTGATGGATCTCGTCGAGGGCGACGGCAAGAAATTCGACGCCATCGAGCTCTATAGCTGTTTTCCCTGCGTGCCGAAGATGGCGCGGCGGACGCTGGGCTTAGGCCCCGACGTGCAGCCGACCGTGACCGGTGGACTGACGTTCTTCGGCGCACCGCTCAATACCTACATGACGCATGCGGCCTGCGCGATGGTGCGAAGCTTGCGCAAAGGCGGCAAGCTCGGCCTGCTTTACGGCCAGGGCGGTTTCGTCACCAAGCACCACGGCCTGGTGGTGTCGCGCGAGGCGCCGAAGCAAGCGCTATCGCAGAGCACCAGCGTGCAGGCCGAAGCTGACCGGGCCAAGGGCGCGGTGCCGGAATTCGTCACCGAAGCCTCGGGCAAGGGCAAGGCCGAGAGCTTTACCGTGATCTACAAGGGCAAGGGCGAAGTCGAGCACGGCGTGGTGATGATGCGCACGGAAGCGGATGCCCGCGCGCTGGCGCGGGTACCTGCGAACGATGCCGCGACGCTGGCGCATCTGTTGAATATGGACCGCACGCCGCTGGGCACACTGGGCAATATCGTGACGGCGGAGGATGGCGTGCTGGAGTGGCGGGTGGGGTAGCTAACTCTACGCTCCTGCTGCACCCACACCCGTCCCCCTGAGGTGCTCGCCCGCAGGGCGAGCCTCGAAGGGTGCTTGCGGCCCATCCTTCGAGGCGCGCAAGAGCGCGCACCTCAGGATGACGTGGAGGATGCGGCGTTACGCGCCACCTACCCCTTCACATCCTGCTTTTCCGACGCGGTGGCGGGCTTGCCCTTGGCGCCGGCACCGACCACGCGGACCGGGTCGCCGTCGGCGATGCCGTCCGGGGGTGCGGTGATGATGCGATCGTCGGCGGCGACACCCGAGGCCAGTTCGATTTCCCTGCCGAGATCGCGGGCGATGGTAACGGTCTTGAACTTGACCTTGTCGTCAAGACCGACGGTTGCGACCCGCAGGCCGTCCTTGTTGAAGATCAGCGCGCTGGAGGGAATGTGCAGCGGCACCGCGTCGCGCTGCAGGTTGAGGCGCACATTGGCGTAGCCGCCCGGCATCAGTTCGCCGGCTGAATTGTCCAGCGCCAGTTGCATTCGCGTGGTGCCGGAGGAAATGTCGACCGACTGCGAGGAAGCCTCGACGGTGGCCGGGAAGGTGCGGTTCGGATATTCCGGCATCGTCAGCGCGGCCTTGGCACCGATCTTGATCGCCGGCACGTAGTTCTGGGGAACGTTGACATAGACCCGCAGCTTGGTGATGTCGGAGACCACGAACATCGCAGGTCCCGAGCCGCCGCCGGCATTGATCAGCGCGCCGACATCGGTGTCGCGCGAGGTAACGACACCGTCAAACGGCACCGTGATGCTCTTGTAGCCGGCCAGCGCCTCCAACCGCTCGACATTGGCCTGGCCGGACTTGACGGCGGCCTTCTTGTTGTTGAGGTCGGCGGTGCGCTCGTCGATTTCCTGGGCCGACACGAAATTCGACGCGACCAGCGTCTTGCGCCGGTTCAGGGTTGCTTCCGACAATTGCGCGCTCGACTGCTGACTGACCAGATCGGCGCGGGCCTGCAGCAACTGCTGGTCGAGGTCCGGCGCCTCGATCTCGGCGATCACCTGCCCGGCCTTGACCCGGGCGCCGATATCGACGCTCCAGTTTTTCAGATAGCCGCTAACGCGGGCAAATATCGGGGCGCGCGAATAGGCCTCCAGCCGGCCCGGCAGATCGATGGTGGGATTGAGCGCCTTGCCGCTGGGGAACGCGACAGCGACCGTCGGAACGGCCTGGTTGTCGGTCCACTCCTTGAGCTTCGAGTCGGAATCCTCGCGGGCCCGGATCCCAGTGGCGACGATCAGCCCTGCCCCGACCACTGCTACCACGCCGAATATGCCCAGTTTCCGGTGCGACACCGGGGGGCGCTGTTCAGTGGGCGACATGCGGAATCTCCAATGGGGCGGCGGCTTTGGCGCCTTGTTTCTTGTGTACCATACTAAATACCACGGGAACAAACATCAGGGTCGCGATCGTCGCGAAGATCAATCCGCCGATCACCGCGCGTCCGAGCGGCGCGTTCTGCTCTCCGCCCTCGCCCAGCCCCAGCGCCATCGGCGCCATGCCGATGATCATGGCGAGCGCGGTCATCAGTACCGGGCGGAAGCGGACGAAACCGGCTTCCAGCGCCGCGGCAATGGGATCGCCGAGTTCTTCGTAGCGTTCGCGGGCGAAGCTGATCACCAGCACGCTGTTGGCGGTGGCCACGCCCATGCACATGATAGCGCCGGTCAAGGCGGGCACCGACAGCGTGGTCTGGGTCGTGAACAGCATCCAGACGATACCGGCAAGCGCCGCCGGCAGCGCCGTGATGATCACGAACGGATCGGACCAGGACTGGAAGTTCACCACGATCAGGAAATAGATCAGCACCACCGCGGCGAGCAGCCCGAACAACAGGCCGGAGAACGCGCTGTTCATGGTCTGCACCTGGCCGAGCAGCACCACCGACGAGCCCTTCGGCACGTCCTTGGCGGTATCGGCCATGATGGCCCTGACGTCGGCGGCGACCGCACCGAGGTCGCGGCCCTGCGGCGTGGCATAGATCTGCACCAGCGACTGGATGTCGTATTGCGAGACCACCGCGCTCGAGGTCGAGCGCCTGACGTCGGCGATGCCGCCGAGAATCGGCGATTGCGGGTTGCCGCTCGCGGTGATCGGCAGCGCCTGCAGCGCGCTCAGCGAGTCGATCTGGTACTGCGGCGTCTGCATCACGATCGAATAGGAAACGCCGTTATCCGGATTGAGATAGTAGGTCGGCGCGACCTGCGAACTGCCGGCGAGGTTGACGACCAGGCTGTTGGTAACGTCGCGCTCGGTCAGCCCGACATATTGCGCCCGGGTGCGGTCGACATCGATGTTGAAGGTCGGGTTGTTGGGCGATTGCTGGATGCGCGCGTCGGCGATCCCGGGAATCTTGCGAATCCGGCTCAGCAATTTGTTGGCGTAGGCGAAATTGGCCTCGACATTGGCGCCGCGGATCTGCAGGTCGATCGGCGCCGGCGCGCCGAAATTCAGGATCTGGCTGACGATGTCGGCCGGCAGGAACGAAAAGCTCATGCCCGGAAACTGTCGCGGCAGCTGCTCGCGCAGCAGCTGAACGTAGTCCGCGGTCGGCTTGTGGCCTTCCCGGAGCTTGACCTGGATGTCGGCATCCTGCGGACCAATCACGCCGGTGTTGTTGTAGGTCATGTTGATGCCGGAAATCGGCATGCCGATATTGTCGGCCAGCGTCTCGATCTCGGCCGGCGGAATGATCCTGCGGACGGCCTTTTGCACGTCGGCCATCTGGTTGGCGGTTTCCTCGACACGGGTGCCGACCTGGGTGCGGACATGCATCAGGATGTTCCC
>JAIEPP010000015.1 GCA_019748335.1 Xanthobacteraceae bacterium | reverse complement strand
CGGGGGTTCGAATCCCTCCCTCTCCGCCAGCCCCTCGAAAAACACCAGTAAATCAGCGGACCTTTTGAAATCAAAGGTTTTTCCGGACAGCCGTCGGTACACAACGGCGGTACACAGATGGTCTGCGCGCTCGGCACCCCGAAGCGACATCCGGAGAGCGGAATCTACCTGTTCAGGAAGCGCGTTCCCGAGCGGCTGAAGGAGTCCGTCGGCAAAAGCGAGATCAAGTTCTCGCTGCGCACGCGCGATCCGGTCGTGGCCCGGATCCGCAACCTCGAAGAGACGGCGCGGCTTGAGCGCGCATGGTCGGGCATCGACGGTAGGGTCGTCGATGCGCAGGGCGTGCGGATCGCGGATTTCGAATGCAAGTCGACGCTCCCGGCTGCGGTCAGCGCCGCCGGCGAAGCTGCGTACGGGCATGCCGAGGCGCCGCCGCCCGTCCCGGTCGAAGCCGCGCCGGCCAAGGACGCCTTGCCGCTTCGGTCGGTCTTCGATTCCTACGCCCGGGAGGCGGAGCTCGCACCTTCGACCGTGAAACGCTGGTCGCCGGTCATCGACCGGCTGATCGCCCACCTCGGCCACGACGACGCGGCGGCGGTTTCTCGCAGTGACGTCGTCGCCTGGAAGGATGCGCTCCTCGCCGCCGGAATGTCGAACGTCACGGTTCGGGACGTCTACGTCGCCGCCGTGAAGGCGATGTTCCAGTTCGAGGTCGATCAGGGGCGGATCACGCAGAATCCCGCAAAGGGTGTCAAGGTGCGCGTGCGCAAGGCGCTGGAGCAGCGCGACAAGGGGTTCGACGGCAAGGAAGCCGAAACGATCCTGTCGGCGACGCTGCGCAAGCCTTCGACCAAGATCAGCGTCGAGATGGCAGCGGCACGGCGCTGGGTGCCGTGGATCTGCGCCTACACCGGAGCGCGGGTCAACGAGATCACGCCGTTGACCGGGCGCGACTTCATCGTCCGGGACGGGATCCCCATGATCCGGATCTGCGCCGAGAACAACAAGACGCGCTCGTTCCGCGAGGTGCCATTGCACGGCCACCTCATCGAACAGGGGCTGCTCGACTTCGCCAAGTCGCGCGGTGCGCGGCCGCTGTTCTACGACCCGCGCCGCAGCCGCGGCGGCAAGGATTCGAACCCGCACTTCAAGAAGGTCGGCGAGCGTCTGGCCGAGTGGGTCCGCTCGCTCGGCATCGACGAACGCGTCGCCCCGAACCACGGATGGCGCCACCGCTTCTCGAGCGTCGCCCGCTTCGTCGCGATGCCCCAGGACGTCCGCAACATCATCCAGGGACACGCCGGCGTGAAGGTGGCCGACAGCTACGGCGAGACCTGGCCGCTGGTAGCGTTGCGCGAGATCGAAAAGCTGCCGCGGTACCGGGCCTAGGAGACAGAATATGCCGAAGATCACCTACACGATGTGCACGAAGAAGCAGGACGGGACCGAGGAAGTCCTGACGCGCAATGTCATCGCCGCCCGCGCACTCAACATCGCGCTTGAGTACGGCGGCGCCGGACGCGTGAAGATCTCGGTGCAAACCAATCGCACCCAACGGCTTTACGAGCTTTTCCTCCATACGCCAAACGTCGAGGCCGAGCGGATCATGGCCGTCGGCGTGGCCCGGTCTTCCGATCCCCTGGAAGACGGGCGCAAGGCTGTCGCCGCGTTCGGCGAGATCTTCCTGAAAAGTTCCGGCGACTATTGGTGCGGAAGCGTCGAGCCGGACGAAGATTATGCGCGCCGCCGCTGCGACGAAGGTGAGTGCCCTTCGAACGACGCGTCCGAGGGCGATTTCGAGCTCGAAGGCGACATCATGCGGCAGAACTACACCCTGTTCCTGATAAATGGCGAGCGCGAGGAAGTCGTCGCCAGCGGCATCTCGCTGGTTCGCGCGATGAACGTCGCCGTGGAGCATGGCGGACCGGGAAAGGCCGACGCCGTCTCCCGCGATGTCGGACCGCTTCGTGTCTTCGAAATCGGCCGGCGGGCGTCGGACGAAGCGGAATTCGAAAGCATCGCGTCCATCGCCCTGGAACGCTCTGGCGACGCGGCGCTCGACGCGGAGCGCGCGACCGAGGCGCTCGGCAGAAAACTGCTCAACGACACGCGCATCCTCTGGAGCGGATGCATTGAAACCGACGTGGCGTACGCGCGGCGGCATGCCGATCGCAAGCAGGTCGTCACAAGCTCCCGCGGTACGCGGTCCAGCGGGGGGACGGCAGGATGAAGCAAAAGACCTACACCATGACCCTCGAGCGCGGCGGCGAAGTCGTCGCGCAGGGCGTGCCGCCCGGACGCGCGCTCAGCGTGGCACTCGAGCATGGCGGACCGTTCCGCGCCGCCCTAGTCGACCGGGATCTCGGCTCAACCCGTCGTTTCGACATCGGCAAGCGGCTGGCGGACGGACGAGGCTTCCGGGTGGTTCATTCCGTGACGGCGCCGCGCACCCGCGACCCCGGCATCGACGTGGGCCGCGCCATCTATCTGTTCGAGAAAGCCCTGCTCGAAGAGACGGCAGTGTTCCGGCCCGCACGCATCGAGAGCGACGATGAATACGCGCGCCGGTCCGCCAAGCGCTGCGGCACCAGCACGCGAAACGGCAGCCGGAAAAATTAGGAGGAGGACGGCATGACGCAAGAGACGACGACGATCGAGGGCTACGTCCCCGAGTTTTCCGGCCTCCAGTCGGAGGCCTGGGCGCCGCTGCTGTACGGGCCGGCCCAGCGGGCGGCCGAGAGTTACGCATCGTCGCAAGAGAGCGACCGCAAACTCAATCACGTGGACTTCCTGGCGGCATTCGCCGAAGCGGGCGACTTTGGGCGGCAGTGCTCGACGATTGCGCGTTCGTACAGCGACATCTTCGCCATCCATCTGGCGATCAAGCTCGGAATTCCGCATGGCATGCGGTTCGAGCGCTACGACGAAGGATCCGACCGCATCGTGGTGGGCGTTCCGCTTCCGGCATTGTTGTTCATCCTCAATCAGTGCGAGGAGAAGCGGCACCGCTCGTTCGAAGGCTTGAAACTTTCAGACTTCGAACCGTTCCGCGATTTTGCAATGAAACTCTTTGCCGGAACCGTCGCGATCCCCGAGGGCAAGCGACTGCTCGAACCGCCCGTGGTCACCACGCTGTTGCGGGCATTCAGCAATCCCTCGATCGAGAAGACCGCGATCCGGGCTATCGCCCACGACCGGGCAAATCTCGCGTTCTCGGAATCCATCGACTGGGACAAATGGCGTGCAGCCGTGGCTCGCCGGCGGCGCGAGAAGTATCCGCGCCCCTCAGTGAATTTGTAGGAGTAAAACGTATGAGCGAGAAGAAACGTCACGAAATATTCCTGCCGGCTTTCGGCGGATTCTACAACACCAAGTGGGAACAACTGCTCTACGACTCGGAGGAACAATACGCGCAGATATTCGCGGCGCGGGAAGCCGATGACGGAGGGCTCGACAGCGACGACTTTGTCCAGATCCTGGACTCGGTCACCGATACGCACCGACATTGCATCTCGCTCGCCCGGTCCTTTTGCAAGTACTTCGACAAACGAATGTCGGACTCGCTCGGGTTTCAGTTGGGACTGCAGTTTTCGGAGCTCGACAGCCCCGACGAATACAATTTCAGAACCGACCGGATACTCGCGACCATGCCGACCAGTAGCGTCCGAAAGCTGTTCAAGCTGAGCGCGAAGGTGCTGCACGGGGGACTGGATGAGGCGATCGAGGACCGGTTCACGCCGTATCCCGGTTTCATGCCGTACTACAGCAACGACATCGTGGCCCGGCTCGCGAAGCCCGTCGAAGAATGGGACTACCACGAACTCTGCACGCTGCTCGACGCTCACATCGATTCCGAGATCGACGATCTCGTGTTCGGGGATGTCGTCGGGGGCGGCGATGCCGAACTGGCATACGAGGCGGCGACCGACTGGAAGCGCTTCGAGAAGATCGTAGCCCGCCAGCGCGAGAAGCTGAAGACCCTCGAGGACAGCGACGGAGAGGTCGTATGAGCGGGATCAACGATGCGGACGCCGTCGGATATGCCGGCGACATCAGCAATCAATGGAAGATCGAGGTGATGCTCCCTGTCTACCACCAGGATGTCGGACATCCGGGACTAGACGAATTGATCTCGCAGGAAGTTCACATCGCAGCGAAGAAACTCGCCTCCTCGCAGGAGGCCGATCGCGAACCGACCTGGCCGCTGTACAAGGATTTCCACCGGATACTGGTCGACGTCACCGACTTCGACAAGCAACGGCGGACACTTGCCGAATCCTACTGCCGACGGTTCGACAACCACCTTTCCCGATCGCTCGGATTTCCGTTGGGACTGGAATTCAAGAATTTGCTGAACCGCAGCGCGGTCGGCATCTCCGAGCGGATCCTGGCGAGCCTGCCGTTGCGGTCGGCCGTCAAGCTCCACGGCCTGAGCGAGGCCACGGGGCACGACAAATTGCGGCAGCTTCTCGCCAACGGACTCTCGAGCGGCCTTGAGTATCCCGGCGACGCCCAAGTGCTGCTCGAAATGCCCGTTCAAGCCTGGGACGAGAACGAGCTCTCTATCCTCATCGAAGCGTTCGCCGATCCGAACATCCGCGAACCGACGATCGACGACATCGTGATCGACGAGTGCATGCATGATGCCGAAGGAGCCTTCCACAGCGCAGTAGATTGGGACTGGTTCGCCCGGAAGAAGCACGCCTGCATGAACTACAGGGACCACCTCCTCATCAACGATCTGCAGGGAGACTGCCCATGACCGAAACCTATACCGCCTACATCCCCACCGACGACATCGATGAGGAAGACCTAGTGATCGCGCGGCAGCTCTCGCTTCCCGAAGCAATGAAGATCGCGTTCGGCTACGAAGATGCCTGGAGCACGCGCCTCGACGATGAGGACTACGGGTCGTTCACGCACTACGCCTGGCGCTTCCATCCGAACAAGAAACAGACCGGTCACCCCTGGGCGGAGCATCTGCAGGCAACGGTGGCCCGAACCGGCCACCCCGAGCTCGACAAGATGACGGGCCTGAACATGATCGCCGCGCAGTTCCTACGACGCCAGAACATGTTCTGGATGGGTCGGGTGCAATCAGACGGGGATTTCGACGACCGTCTGAAACGAGTGGCGGAGAAGCGGGAGGTTCGCCGCATCGACAAGGAGATCGCGACCAAGCTCGTCGACGCCCTGCTGGCGGACGGCTACACGATCACTTGCGACCTGATGGACGACGATCCCGAGTTCAAATGTTCGACCGATCGTGACGGAATTCTCGACCATATGTGGCAGGTCGAGATGGCCGAGATTAACGTTCACAAGGGCAAATCGCGCGGTTGGCTTCGCCTGATCTTCGACGAGTCGGGATGGGACCTAGTCCAGGACTACACCGTCGGCCTCGAACACATCGTCGATCCGATCAGCGAGCCTTATTTGCCTTGGAATCAGCCCAACGCCGACGAGTTGGACCACGGCATTCGCATGCTGGTGCTGCGCTCGCCCGACGACGTGCTCAAGATCGAGGAGATGCTTAAATGACACCCGAGTGATCGCCCGCCGGAGGAGCTCTTCTGGACGAAATGATCGAAGGCTTGCCATTTGCGCAAATCGCAGGCGATGCCGATCTGCGGCTTCGTGAGAAGACAAGACGGCTATCCGCTTCGTCTCCTGCGACAAGGACAACCCCTTCGGCCGGCAGTCACATGAAGAGGAGGACCAAGCACACGCGGAGGTAGCGAACACCAAGGACCTGATGTAGGATACTGCGATTGCCAAAGGAGTCTTTTCATGTCGGGTCGTTTGATGGGTAGCTACGAGAAAGTAATAAATGGCACATTCAGCATGCATCAGATCGTCATGCCGCGGGACGGTGTCGCGCCCTTGCAGGTCCGACCCATCGTAGGAGGGGCGGAGCTCGGCGAATTCGCGCTGCGCGACGTATTGAACGGCACGTTCAATATTTCCGCAAAGCCGCCCGTCGATCTGGCCGATCTCGATCAGACGCTGTCCAACGACTACGACCTTTCGTCAAAGGGCAGCCTTGCCGGACCGCTTGGAGCCTTGTCCAATGCCGCGGCGGAGCTCGATGCTTCAGGTGCTAAGAAGGTTCAGCTCTCGATGGTCAAGGGAGTGCTCGCGACGGTCGACGAAGGCGAACTCTACCGTGCCGTCTCCGCATCCACGATCAGGCCGAACGGCCCCTTGGCGCAAAGCGGAAAGGCATTCTTGCTTACTGCCGTAGCAAGCGTGGAGAGATTTCAAATCAACCTGGCCAATCGTACCGGTGGGTCGGTGGCGGCCGATGCAAAGCTCGTGGACCAGCTTCAGGGAAAGATCGAAGGGAAGCTTTCGCTCAGCTCGGATGGCGGGCTGGTCATACACCACGAAAAACCCAAGGCGTTTGCCGCACGCATTTGGCTGCTCAAGCGCCCGTGGACGGGTGGTGATAAGGTCAGAATACTCACGGTGAAGGGGCCTATGGGCCTGCTGGGAAACAGCACAGATCCGGCGGTCGATCCCGAATTTGCGGAAGGATCCGGCCTGCCAGATATGACTGTCGGGCTCTAGCCAATCTGTGGTCGGCTAATCGACGGTCCAGACCCCGCGCTGTACGCATGTTCCGTTGACGAATGCGCTGGCCCAGATTTCGGTGTGCGCATCCGAATTCTTGTCCTTCGAAGTGCGCCGCAGGTTCTGCTCGACGACGACGGCCTGCAGTGTGCCGTCGTTGGCCTTCACGTCGTATTGCTTGGCCGGGCCGGCCAGACGGGCGTTAGGGGAGAACAAGGATAATCGCGGCTCGCACATTTGAAGCCACTTGAGATCCGCGACGCGGACAGTCGCAGGCGTCCCGACATCGACCGACAATGCACCGAACACCGTCATCTTGGCCTTGAGGATTGCAGCGTCGGTCTCGTCGGCCGCGCAGGTGAAGCTCGCCAGGCAGTTCACGTTCAATTCTTCCAGCAGCCGACTGACGCACGTCTGCAGCTCGGGCAGTGATTTCTTCGCGACCGCCTTCGCGGTGGCCGCGCCGATCTCCTCGCCCGTCAATGCCGCAATCTCGGCCAGATGTGCGGTCTCGTCCGTCGCGACTGTCGTTTTGCTGGCAACGCTCTCGAGTAGAGCGATCGCCCTGTCCTGACGCGCATGCAACGCCATTCTTGCGAACTCCTCTGCGTCGGCTGCGGAGCGCACGACGTGGACCTCGATTTCGGCAACGATATCATCGAACAGGTTAATGACGACTCTATGGCTCCCGAAGGTTGTAATCGGCCCCGGCAGCCCGACCTGCTCGCTCCTTACGTCGATGCCGCGTTGAGCGATCTGTTTCGCGATCCTCTTCGCTGTAAAAGAGCCGTAGATCGTGTTGCCGTCCAACTCGTTCGCGATGAACGTGAAAAATTGCTGGGCGATTGCCTCGCGATCCAGCTCGGCCTGTTGGCGACGAAGCTTCGCCCTTTCCTCGTGGCGGGCGCGCTCGACGTCGAGCTTTCGCACGTTGTCGGCGGTCGCATAAACGGCCAGCATTCGCGGGAACAGATAATTGCGCGCGAATCCAGGCTTGACCTGGATCACGTCACCGATTTTGCCACGGTGAGGAACCGGTTCGACCAAAAGGACTTTGAGACTTGCGGTCATATGCAATCAAAATATCGGTAATGGACGGTCATCATTCAACTCTAGATCGAAAAAAGCAAGCGGCTAGGCCGGACAGGCGTAAGACGGCTACTCCGCGACACTTCCTGTATGCGCTTCTGGATCAAAGAATTCCGCTGCCGGATCGAAAAACTCGAGCTGGGCAGGAGGCGCATCGAGCGGGACCTTGAGGGTCCTTGGCCCGATGTAGCGATAGGTGAGCGCCGTGCAATCAGTCGATGCCAAACGAGAGCGCTTTGCGCTCACGAAACTGGCATAGACGTCGCCGTCCGCTGCCAAGCGGGCGTAGAATGCCTGCGTAAATGGCAGTGTCTTGACGTCCGGAACAGCACAGAATGGTCCGATGACGGAAGGGACGAAGCACATGCCTACGAAGTGCTCACCCCAACTGCTCTGCAGGTCGGTCTGCCCCTTGAGAATATTCGTGGCGCCGCAGCCGTTGAGGAATATTCCCGCAATGGCCGTCGACGCCGTCTTGAAACGATCCGGGCCGGCGAGAAACTGACGCGAGAGCTGGAGCATTTTCTGGTTCGGCTGGCCGGCTGGATACTCGACGTGACATTGAAAGTGGGCCCACGCGGATTTCGCGTTCTTGAAGAGCCGGTCGATTTCACTCTGGACTTCAGAAAGTTTTCCTCTTTCGAGATCGACATGCTTGTCGACCTTGTGTCCAAAGGCGCTTTGCAACGCGGCGAGAGCGTAACCTTGGCGGACAGTATCCGCCGTATTGTCGTGAAAGAACGACGCTCCTTTTCCGGCCGGCCTGCCCGGACGGGAGCGCGAGACGAAATACGTGTTCGCGCGACCGCCCATCATCCTGGCGAACGGTCCGACGCCTACCGGCGCATCGAACACCAGGAGCTCGAGCGGGATGGGAAGGTGGACCTGGCATTGGAGATCGAACGAGTCATGCTGCCGGAACAACCGCGCGAGCAGTTGCCTGTCCGCGTTGGTGTCGGTGGCGGGATCAGAGACGAGAAGGCAGTCCCTCAGGCGCCGACCGACGTCGTGCAGGTTGCTGCAAATCTCGTCATCGTTCAGATCCGACTTGAGAGCGGTCTGAATGTCGGCATTAAGGCTGGGCAGCAGTTCGTCGATCTGAGCACGGGGACATACGAAAGATATCGTCTCTCCGTTCGGAAAATTGAAAGTCGTCGCAAGTGCCGGCGCGCCGCGCAGGAACTGTTCGTTGACGCTCATCCAAAACGATCCGGCTCGCTCCTCAGGACGATCCGGCACGCGCCCCGCGAAGCCGGAATGATGCATCAAGTACTCCCCCGTCAAATAAATGTATTTCAACTGTAACGTGTGACACTTGGCCGTAATCGTCGGTCGCCGTCAAGATCAAGTTGAGTTGTCGCGAACGAAAATCCTTAAGTTGGAAACTGACGAGGCCGCCGGCCCTTCCGACCTGCGTATAGGGTGCTACAGACACGTCGCGGGAGCTGAGAGAGTAGTTCAAGTTCTGCGACCCGGAAGGTCTTCTCAGTCCCAAAGCTCGCCTGGGCGCGAGGTCCAGGCAGATGCCAAGTTCGAGACGGTCGGTATCGACACGCGTCAAGGCGGCCGATCCCAACACGATCTCCGCGCCAACGAGGGAAGCATAGTCGAGAGCGGCCGCGTCCAATTCCAATAGTCCCAAGTGTTTCCATCTACGGTGGCGGGCCGGAGCGGCAGTCTCGATGGGGCTGGTCTGCAGCGTAGATCTCGCATACGTCACCGGCACGATTTCATAGCGTAGGCCCGGGACATCGACGGGATCCGGCAAGTGAAACAGGTCCAACTGGGAGCGCCGCTCCATGCGTTTTGCCAGCGAGGTGGCTCGGCCGGCATGGGAAACGATCCGGGCACGCTTGAATTCGCTGGCTGCCAGCGCCAATGCCGCGCTCGCAGCGTGCGGTGATCGGTCGGTCTTTGTTCGGGCGAGTTCCCACCAGAGAAGTCCCGTCGTGGCAGATGGTCGACCTCGTTGCATCGACGAAAGACCCCGACGGCAGAGGTCGTCGGCCCGCGCCCCGTTCGACTCTGCGCGGAGATCCGTCAGCAAATTCGGCAGATAGGCCCTCGCGGTACTCAGCGATTTCGGTCGATCCCGCCCCAGAACCAGCATCCCGCCTTCTTCGAACGACCCGCACCCGAGAAGTTGCTGGAGATGTGGCCGAAGGGCGGACAGGTCCGTTTCCGGATGTGCGTCTTCGTTGCTTGAATTGATGTAGATGTTGGTCTGTCCGGACTTGCCCGCCACCGCCAAAACCACCGGATGCGACCAGGGGTCGGATAGTTGCTCGTCGACGAGTTGGACGTGCCTGGTCGGCAAGGCGTGAGCCAGGCGCATCTGGTCCCGCTCCTCCGGAATGACGAGGACCAAGTCTAGCGGATTTTGAGTCGTCGGACGACCTTCGCGCGACATGAAGCTCGCTTCACGCGTGATTTGGACCAAAATGACGATCGCCTTTTGTTGGAATTAAGCCAGCGGCCCGACCGCTATTTCTGTGGATTACGGAGCAAAAGCGCCTCAAAACGCGAAGCGAGTATTGGCGGCGGGATCGACTGGATCACCCGGGGCTGAAGCCGTTGCCAGCTCCGGAAGGGCTTGCGGCGCAGAGTGAAAGGCGGTCGTCAGTTCGCAGGCATCAGATCCGCTACCGCAGTGACGGTCCTCGACCATTCCTCGGTGATCAGGTCGACGACGCGAGCGTCTGCCTCCTTGCCGACATCCGTAGCGAACCAGCCCGCGTTGTGCCGATTCACGCGGTCCCGGTAGCCGCTCCCACGTTTCCATTCCCGCACGCAATTCCGCCAGAAATCCGCATCAGCCTCCAGATCGTCGGAATACACGCTTTGTCCGACCAGTTGGACCTTACGGATGAGCCCGTCGAAACCGTCTTCCATCGCCCGTATCGCCTGCAGGACGAGGTGGTGTCCCGAAGCCAATTCGTCGCGTTGCAATACGTTGCTGGCGATCTCGCGAAATCCATGGAGCTTCGGCTCCAGGATTTGCGTCGCCATCCTCCGGGCGCCATGACTGAGATGGTGCCCGTAGCTCAATCGCGGCCAATTTCCCTCTCGTGCAACCGACGCCCGGATCGTAGCCGGATGGGCGGTCTTGGTCGCGGAAAGCAGGCTGTCCTGGACATGCGATGCCGGAGAACCGGCAAGCGCGGCATTGTTCTCCAACCAGACCGCCAGCGGCCGCGACGCCTGACGGAGCGCCTCGTCGGCCTGTTCGCGCTCGAAGTCGTCGACGAGCGCCACGGCTCCCGCCAAGATTTGCCTGAGCAGGACACGGTGGCTTTCGCGGAGATCTTCGATGCGACGGCGAAGAAAGCTGCGAAGGTGCTCGGGGTTTTCCTCAGATGAATTGAAGAAGAGCAGTGATCGATCGTCGAGCCTCAGCCAGGAGAGCTTCAATCGAATTTGATCCGCCTTGAGATCGTATCCGTCCTGGGCGGTTTCCACCGGAACTCCGCTCTCGGTCATCTGGATGGCCTCCTCCGGTCGGGGGAGCACTAGAACGGCAGTCTGCTTCTCGAGGGTGCGCACACCCGCCGCGCGGGCACGTTCGAGGAGATTCCGAATATGGATGGAGGGGGCTTCGTCGAACTTCGTGCAGAGAACGACGATGGTGTGGGCATCGTCGAAGTGCTGCTCCAGGTCGGCGCGGCCGGCGACGTCGTCGATTCCCTGCGTGTCGATCAGAGTGACAGCATAGGTATCGTCTCCGAGCGGCGCGTTCGGTACGATGATCTCGATGCGTTTCGGAAGCGAAAACTCCTGATTGAGGCCGTTGTTGACCTGCCGGAAGGCGCCCTGCAGCCAGACTAGCGGGTCCTTTTCCTCGTCATCCCGATGCCACATGTCGCGGCGGTCCCTCTTGTGGAGTTGCATCAGGTCGAGCACCTCGACCGTGAAAGCCCTGATATCACCCGATTTCTCGGCGAGCACGCGGGCATGGTCGATGCTGGGTTGACGCGATCCGTCGGCCTGGCGGGGGAAATGCTGGCGCGGGAGCTTCGCCATGTTGCGCAATGCGCGGTCGATCTCCCGCGAGACTCCTTGCGGGGCATCGCCGGCCTCCGGGCTTTTTTCGTCGGCGGGGGGATCGAGGAGACCGCGAGCGAAGTCCGACACGTGTTGCCGGACTTCCTCGTCGGTGCAAGGCTCGATCAGAATTCCGTAACCGGGTCCTCTGCGGAGGTGAACCTCGCAGAGCGTCACTCCTCCTCGTCCCGCCTCGAGCACCGGCGTCGGCATCCCTTTGGGATTGGGCACCTCAAGTCCCTCAGCCCGGCACGTAGCGGTGGATTTTCCGGCCGCGATGGATCCCGCGAGCGCGATCCGATATCGGCGGTCGAGCAAATTGAGAGCGGACGCACGGAGTTCCTCTTCGTAACGCGTAAGGCGTCGCTCGAAGAATGGCTTGATGTCGGGCTTGGCCGCCAGGCTGCGGATTGCTTGAGCCGCCAGTTCGGCCTCCCAGATCAGATCGGAGTCCGGTTCGTCGAACGACGGCTCCTCGATGACCGACCATTGCCGGGGCAGGCGGCTGATGAAGGCCTTGACCGCGTCGCCCCCGATTGCGTCCGCGATGGTGTTTAATTCCTCCGCCGACAGAGCCCTTTCGCCGCTCTCGATCCTCGACATCATGGCCGTGCTCCATCCGAGGCGCTTCGCCAATTCGTGCTGCCTGATGTTCGCTCGCTCCCGCAGGAGCGCGAGCTGTTTGCCAATTGCGATATCTCTGCCCATGGAACCTTCCATTTACGTTTATGAAACGTTACATAAACGCATCTAGCGGTCAACCGAATTGTTTCTGGAGAGACGCGAAAGGGGTAAACTTACAAAACGGTTGGCGAAATCCGCGAAATGCGACGGATGCCGCGGCCGAAATTCTTACGCCTTCGCTTTATTACGGTGCTGTTTTCGGGGGCAGAGCACATGCGGGGGCTAATTCAGGATCGCGACGGCGTCTATCATTACCGGCGTCGGATACCCGACGACGTGCGGCGGGCTCTGCGCGAACTGGACGCGAGTTCGGCCCAGGACGGCCCACGTCGCGATAAACGCGAAGAAAAGAAACGCCTGGGCCGGGACAAGGTCAAGGCCGAGGCTGCCTGGGCCGAGCACGATCGCGCCGTCGAGGTGAAGTGGGCGGCGCTGAGAAGCGGTCGACCGAGCGGCCTTTCGTCTTTGCACATACAGGCCCTTGCCGGAGAGATCCACAAGCGTTGGCTCGAGCTTTACCCGCCGCGAAATGAGGATACGGCGTCCGGCGCAAACTATACGCTGCAGATCATGCAGGAGATCGACAGCGAGGTGCCGAGAGAATTCACCTCGCCCGGCTTCGACTACGATCGGCTCGAATTTCTTCACGGCGATCACGTGGACGCCATATTGGAAGCGCGGGGCTTGATCGTCGATGCCGGCATCCGCTGGCGGTTGATACAGGCGGCGCAACAAGCCGCCAAACATGCGTGCCGCGTGGCCATCAAAAGATGTAATGGCGATCTCCGTGAGGATCGAGACGAACCTATCTACCCGGCGTGGCCGGATTCGGAGACGACGACACTGTCCGGCCTTTGCGCATCCTGGATACGCACGCAAGCCGAAGCCAAACGCGACTCGCACGCGTCCTTCAAGTCCTGTATCGACAAATTTATCGCCTTCCTGGGCCACGATGAAGTTGCGAGGGTTTCTGCGACCGAACTCCGGCGCTGGATCAAGCATTTGAAGGAGCCGCGCGCGAAGAAGCCGGAGGGTCTGAGTGACGTGCGGATCAGGGACGGCTATTTCGCCGCCATCAAGACCGTGTTCAATTCGGCCCGAAAAGGCGGCCTGATAGACGTAAATCCTTGCGACACGGTTCACCCACCCGGCCAACCTCTGCCTCGAAAGCGGGAAAAGGATCTGCGCAGCGGCGAAGTGTATGCGATCCTGAAGGCAAGTCTGGAACCCCAGCCGGAAGTCGGCGAGGATGTGGCCAACACGCGACGCTGGGTCCCTTGGGTATTGGCCTATACCGGAGCGCGGGTTTCCGAAATTACCCGATTGGAAGCGAAGCACATCATCCCCGAAGCCGGGGTCTGGGCCATCGATATCCAGCAGAGCAAGAACGGCCGTCCCCGACTAGTGCCGATCCACCGCGATCTCATCCAACAGGGGTTTCTCGATTTCGTCCGGCGCCGCGAAGGCATGCCTCTGTTCTTCGCTCCGAAAAAACTGAAGGACGACCACCTCGTCATACATAAGACACGCTCGGAAGGATTGGCCGAGTGGGCCCGGAAAGTGGCCGGCATCGAGAAGCGCTCAGTGGCGCCCAACCATGGGTTTCGCCATCGGTTCAAGACCGAGTGCCGCCGGATCGCAATGGACCGTGAGGTCAGGCATTATATCCAAGGTCATGCGTTCAAGATCGCCGGCGAGGACTACGGTTTCTTTCCCGTCGACATAACGGCGGCCTGGATGGAGCTTTTTCCGACCTACGACGTGAGTGGGACTGAGCTTAACGTTCAGCGCGCGGCCGGTAACGATGTGATCGCGCGGGCGGTAGCTTTGCTTCACCAGGAGCGATCGTCGAAAGAAGCGCAAGCGCGCGTTGCTTGATCGCGATCATTGGAGGAACTTGAGGACGACATCGCCCTTGCTCGAAGTCTGCCCGACCGGCATCGGAAATGGATCGCCCGCTCAAGCGTTATCCGAGGCATCGGCAATGATGTCGAACGTGATCGATCGGTTTCATCCCGTACAAAAGAACGGAGTCTGGACGGAATGTGCACTTTGGTGCAAGAGGGCCGTTCGCCAACGTGACGATAACGGGAGATCGATGCGAGTGGAACTTGTGCGCCCGTCGAGAGTCCACTCCGCGAAGCTAAAAGGTACACGGATGCAAGATGACGACGATCCACTTGCCCGGTTCGGTCTTGATGCCATCGATTTGCGATGGACAATGAAGGACATCGCCGGAAAGCGATGGCTTATCTTGAACAAAGACCATGTTTCAAAACTGATCGAGCTCGGTTTGGTCGAGATGAGGGAAGATCGGCCGTTTCTTACGGTGGCCGGGCAAAACACGGTTTGGGAAGGTTGAAGGCGAAGGGACAGTAATGCCCGCGCGCCACTCATATCCTGCATCCCACCAGGCATCGGCTTTTCTATTCCGGGCACTCGTGGCAGGTATCGCCGACCGAGCCGAGGACTTCGAGGATCGCGGCGCGCGCACCCTCCGGCGAAATGCCCGATGGAAGATCCAGGCGCGCGACCTCGAGAGCACGCTCACGCGCGTGCGGGTCGGTCCGGTCCCTCATCCAGCCGTGCTCTTCGCATTCTTGTATCGCGCCCGCTTCCTTCAACGCCAGAATCGCCCATCCCCGCGTCGTGCGGAAAGCCGGTCGTCGTTCCTTCATCAACATGGCAGCTCCTGCCCAAATGAATCCTCCCGGCCGACCTTCGTTCCGCCCGAGGGCAGAGTTTCAATTGCCAGGGCTTGAGGTTTCATGTGTCCATTGATGCCGGCGAAGTCGTGCGGTGATCTGTTGACCCTCACGCCGCATGGCCGCCCGGCGTGCCGGTGAGCGGATTGCCTACCCGCACGATGCTACGGAAATTCTTTGGATCCGGGCGGCGTACCTTGCCTTTCGGCTGGAGCCGATCCGTCAGGTCGTCGATCTGGCATTGCATCCGCAATCGCATGACTTCCGCTTCCCGCGCCATGGCGACCATCTGTTCGCGCATCGAGCGCTTCTTCGGCTTCTTCGGCTTGCGTTCGACGACGCCACAGGACCGGTCGGTCTCAAGCAGAAAATCCTCGATCTTCTTCGCTGATCCCGCGTGGTACTTGCGATCTTTGATGGTGTGCTTGTCGACCTTGATCCATCGGAGAACAAAGCTCTTGCTGAAGGGCCCGCTGACGTTGCCCGCCGCAATGGCATCCCGGAGATCCTTCAGGCGTTGGGTCACGCGGGGGCCGATGGACGCCTTCCGCGCCTCAGCGCCCTTGTTCGGCTTCATCGCCGCCTTCGTCTTTTTAGGCTGCTTCGACACGAGATACTCCTTTCATGATGCTATCGTAGGCGATGTGGTGCCGGCCCGTTGGTGGCCGGTAGTGGACTTCTGCGGTAGACGCGATGCGGTTTGCCTCGCCGGTCAGCCACTCGTAGACGCGGTCGTCCCGCCGGGCCGGCGCCTTGGTCATCCAATCGACGACGAACGAAAGAGCCTCCGTGGCGTCGATAGGGATGATCTCTTCGTTGTGCGCGCCGACGTCCGTGGTCACGAAAACGCCGGGACCGATGGCGTGAAGGCGGCGGCCCTGATGCTTCAGCGCGAGAAGCAGGGCTGAAAGCGACTTCGGTGTGAGATCCATCTCGGCGCAGGTAGGGCCTGGCTTTGTCGGAGGATCTTCGCCCGTGGCGTAGCGGTTGAGGTTGAGCTCCTCCTGGATGTACGGGGACATCTTCAGATAAGCGATGGTCGTCGTCACCCAACGGTGACCCAAGACCCGCTTGACCAGGCGGACGTCGGCACCCTCAGCCAGATATACCAACCGCGCGATCGTGGGCCGGAACCGCTGCACGTTCACGGTCTTCGCCTCGCCGACCGCCGGATCGAGCTGGTGGAAGACGGCGAACCGCTGGAGCATCGACACCAGATTATCGCACAACGGGCGCACGAGTGTTCGCGGCGACAGCCACACGCCGCTGGACGACCCGACAGCCTTCGCGAGTTCGATCTGGGTTTTTACCGCATCGACGACGCACTGTGGAACAGGCCAACCGACCTTGGCGCCGGCGAGCGACGGCGTGTTCTTGAAACGGATGGAGTGGATGATGCCCGCGTCGTCTTCCTCGGATGCCAGGCATTTCTGGTTCATCATCAGGAATTCGCAGTTTCGGGCACCCGTGAACAACAACACCTCGTGGGCGTTCGCGGTCTGCATCAAGGTGATTAGCAGGGAGGTGTGGCGCCAGTTGGTCGGGGGAAACTGGTAGTCGGCCGTGAAGGGGAGTTCGGAAACAGGCCAACGATACGACTTTGCCCAGTCGCTGTAACCGGCATGTTCGTTCTTCTTGTAGAGCTCCATGTACTTGCGCGCATGCTTGATGAGGTGAACAGCGAGCACGTCCCGGTAGAAGCGGGCGATCGCGAGCGCCTGTCGGCAATACTCGTCGGGCAAGGGCGGATATGGGATGATGTCGTCCTCGGCCGCCTTCTCGGCGGCGTTCACGATGGACCAGTGTTTTGTGGCCGAGAGATTGTTCTTGCAAGCAAGCATGATGGCGCGGAACGCCTCAAGCGAGAACTGGTCTCCATTCAGGCCGTCGGCACCGAATTTCTGGATGCGTCGGATGAAGATCTCGAACTTCAGGAAGGAGTTGTCGGCCTTCCAGTCAGCCGACATCGTTCGTGCGAAGTTGTTCGCCTGCTTCTGAGTCATTGACGCGAGGCTCGCATCGCCGTTTCCGCGACGATTGGTCGCCACGAACTTGACCAGCGCCTTGACGAAGAAGAATTCTCCGCGGACTGACGCGAGGTGAAGCATGCCCCGACTCGGGCGGGCCAGCACGGCTATCATGTGCCGCTTCGCCCACAAAAGAAGATCGGCGAACTGCGGGTCGAGAAGGGAGGCTTTCCCGATCGGGATGTCGAAATCGATGACCCGGTAACGTAGGCCGTGCTTGGTGCAGATGTCGGCCGGGAAGATCCAACGATTGTCGCGCACGCGCGAGCCGTCGGGACATTCGTCGGTCGAGACCGCGACCTTCTGATCGAGGAACCCGGGGGAAGCCGGGTCAGAGGACAGGTTGCCCCAGAGAATTCGTATGTGGATGTCGGTGGGAATGCGGATCACTTCAGGACTCCATGCGGGACGCGCTGGCGGAATTGCGTGAGGCGAGCCATTCGCGGCCCTGTGCGGTGACGATCATCTCCATGGAGCTGACCACGCTGATGGGGGCCTTCGGCGGAAGCGTCGGCCAGTCTTGGAAGGCGGCGAGCTTCTCGAAACGCTGCCGAAGGAAATCGTTATCCGCGTGCGTACTGCCGGGCGTGGTGACGTAGAGGTCCGGCATGTTCAAGCAAGACTGGTTCAACGCGATGCGCACCTGCTCCAGCGATTTGCTCTTTTTGTACACAGTGCCTGCCTTGCGGTCGCGGAAGCGGCGACTGTCCCAGCGGGCGTGGACGCCACCCTCCTTGACGTCGTGACGGACGAGGATTTCGTTGACCGCCCGACGAAAGTCGTTGTCCTGCCGTAGCCAACCGACGCCGACGTCCCGTGCTTTGAGCGGCAGCCAAATGCGATTTCGCAGGAATTCGAGATGCTGAATTTCCCCGGCGTTGGAGCGCTTGCCGGCTGCACGAAGACGATCGAGCATATTGTCCAGGTAGGCGCGGTTCGGCTCGGTGATGCGGATGGCCGTGGTAATCAGATCCGAAAGCGAATCCTCCTCCTTGCCGGAAATTGTCTCGATGAGTTTGCCGTTTGCCCGCGATTTGCGCGTGCCTAAAGCCACGAAATCAGGATCGATGCTGTCGCGCACACATTTCTCGCGGTCGTAATCCATCACGCACTGCGGATTGAGGCCTTCGAGGGCGATGGCCTCAGCAGCGAACGGGACGAGATCGCGATAACTTGGGATAAAATGGCGGTAGAGGCCTATGAGCCCCGCTCCGTTGGCAGTTGCGCCACGTGAACGCACAGGTTGGCCTGGCACCGCTACGGGCATCGGGGCGTCCGGTGCTATCCCGATTTGAACGGTCCAGACCCCGTAATCCCGACGGATGGTCTCGGTGTCCGGAAGGCTGGGAAGCAACACTTCTCGCGTGAACCGCAGAGTGTTTGCGGGCGTCCAGACGTCACCGAAGGACTCCAAACCGCGATGGTAGCGTTCCAGGGTTGTCGTCGGTGGGTCGCCCCGGTCCGCGAGCGCGTTCGCCTTTTCGAAGCGCGCGAGCAGGGCGTGTCGATCCTTCCGGAATGCCTGCTTGATCTCCTCAACGGTCTTGACCGGATACGGGTCGGTGGTCTCGCGCCGTACGACGGTCTGCGTCTTCGGAAAGAGCTGCGCCGCGAAATGGACATCAGGTTCCGCTCGGCGCAGGAGCGCCTTCATGATGGAGTACACGTCGTGCGCGTGATTCTGGTTAAGCCGCGCGAGCGCAAGACAGAACGAGATCCAGACCTGGCCCGGGAGACGATTGATCGCGTCGATCTGGCCGCAGCCGGGATTGCGCGATTCATAATCATCGATTGAAAGCCAGAGATGCGAACAGGCGGCGCGAAATCCCTCGAGCGTACCGGTGGGAGGGCTGTGATCCTCGGCATAGTTCGAGATGGCGGCGCCGATTTCGGCCGCCAGGTGCGGACGTCCGGAGAATGCCGGTCCACGCCCGCTCTTTTTTCGGCCATCGCGTAGCGCGGTGAAGTCGAAGGAGAACGACCGCCGCAGCATGCCGGTCTTGCTCTGTGAGGCGGCGACCGTCTCGATCTTGATCAGCAGGGGATCGTGCTTTCGGGGACCTGAGGTCCGCCGTGGAATGGAAATCTTTGTCATTAGTGCATGGTCTCCACGGCGGCGGACATCTTGGCGAACAGCACGCGATGCACGTGCTCTAGATAAATCTCCGTGGTGGCGATGCTCTTGTGTCCGAGGAGCTTCATCAGGCTGAACTGACGCGCTTCCGTCAGCTTGGTAAGTTCGCCGAACGAGATGGTGACGCCGGCCCGTCGGGCAACGGTCCACATGTCCATCGCCCCCTTCGCCAAATAGTTCGCAGCGAAGCTGTGCCGGAGCCAGTGAAGGCGACCCTCGATGCCGAGTGCTTTGCACGCCTTCTTAAAGGCGCGTCGCAAGCTGGCGTAGGTGATCGGCGTTCCGTCACGCTTGAGGAACAGTTCCTCGGGCTCCTTGCCGCCCTTCTCGATTGCGCGGGCTACGGCGAGACGGCGATTACCCGTCCGGTAACGATCGTTTACGCCGAGGGTCGAAATCGGAAGTTCGGGATAGCGCTTCTTGCCGCCCTTGCCCCACAGTGGAAACTTAGCCGGTTGAGCCGGATCGACATCGCCGGCGCGCGGCATATGCCGGATCAGGATGCTGCCCGGTTCGGATCCGCGCAAACCCGCGTCCGCCGCCGTGCGCAATGCGGGCCCGTGGCCGTCGTCGGTCTTCATGACCTCTTCTATGATGGCCTCGATGTGAATCTCGGAGATGAACTTGGTCGTCGTCAGCGGTTGGGTAAAGACGGCGTGCACCTTCTTGGTTTCGCGGGCACGCGCGCTGTCCTTGGGTCCCATGCGAAATAGGATTGTCCCGTGCGATACCTTGATCGGCTCGCGCAACTTGCGCCAATGGCACCAGGCAGAGCACTTCAAGACCGTGGACTGAACAAAGCCAATGCCGGATTCGACGCCGCGCGCCACCAGATCGCTGCCGATCCGCTTCAGTTCCGAATTGCCGATTTCGAGAAAGCTGAGGTTTCGCGCTTCCAGCACATCGATTCCGGTGGCCAAAGCTTGAGCAGTCGACCAAAGACTCCGGGGCAGCAAAGGTCCGTCACGACGCTGGTTCATCCATTCTGGCGGATCGAGCAGGCAGTATTCGTCGAACGCGCCGCAATGCAGGCCGTACAGGAAATCGTTGGCCACCGTGTAGTCCTTGCCCGGCGCCATCAGAAAGCAGGCTTGCTCGAGATCCGCCGGAAGGCCGAGCGCCACGCCGTATTGCCCAACGCGGTACACGCGCTGCAGCGGTTGCTTGGAGACGTCCTTTCGATTTTGCGTCGATGCTTTCATGCGTGAAATGTTTTCGCGGAGCAGGCGGTGTGGGGCCCGATCTGCCCGACACCGCCTCTACCCTCCTGCGAATAACTTGCTCCTCTATGTTCTGATCCTGAGTTCACGTCGGATCGGTGTTGATATTGATCCGGACCAATTTGGTTCCGGCGTTAACGAAAAGGGTCGCTTCGAGTTGTTTTGCGCTAGAAACTTGCCTCCTTTCCATGTACGATCTGATCTTGGATCAGATCGCTGTTTGGTCCGACCCAGATACGTTTAACTCTGAGTTGGTTCGGAGTTGATACCGGATCGGAGTTTGAAAGGCAAGAAGGCTTGGGAGGGGACGTGATGGAATGGTTAACGGACGCTAAATTCGCCGATGCGATAAAGAAGGACCTGCCGTGGATCGAAGTTGCTCACCGGTTCGGGGAGGGCTTGACGCAGGCCGCACAGGGTGGCGAAGCAGCGCGGACGCGTTACCAAAAGGACGCCGCGCGTTTCACGGGCTACTCGATCGGCATGCTGAGAAATCTAGCCGCTACCCTGCAGTGGATGCGGACGTCGAAGTCGCATCTCCACCTTCCAGAAGAGGTGGTGCTGAAATCCTTCACCGCGCTCGACTTGATACGACGCCTGGACGTCTATCATCCCGGCAAGGCCGACTATTTTCTCTCGCGGCTCGGAACAGCGACGGGAGTGAGGGTATCCGCTCTGCGGGCGGAGCTGCGGTCAATCGCCCGTGACCGTGATAGGGCTCGCCGTCCGACCGATGACGTTGCGAAGCCGGTCGTCGCCGAAGAAATAGAGCTCGTGGAAGCCGAGCCCAGACAGATGTTGCTGGCGGCTCGCCCGGTGAGGCCCAGCCTGGCGCAAATGCGATCATGGCGCAGCATGTCGGCCATGGATGACATCGCCAAGTTGCTGCCCATCCTCAGCGGCGAGGTGCACCACTTTGGCAGACCGGAAGGCGTGGCCCCGATCGGCATCCGAGCGACTGCCATCGCCTGGCTTGATGCCGATATGACTGAGGGCGACGCGTTCGAGATCGTCAATGCCGGACACGGTCTCAGCCGGTCGACGCTATCCGATCACGTCAGTCGGGCGATTGCATCCAGCCGTTTCTTTCGCCGGCACTTCCTCGCGTTCACTTCAGACAGCGAACCCGACATGGTCTACCGGACCAAGGAATCCCTCGAGATGCTCAAGATACCGGCCGTCGGAGTAGTTTGGTTCGGACACACGGGCAAAGATGCGATCCTCCTGATGCCGAAGGATTCGCCGACACCCGATTGCCGCCATCGGCTGAAGGAAATCTGCAAACTGGGGCATTGGCAGTAGCGGCGTCGGCAACTGTTCAAGACGTTACCACCGTACGAGCGCCTTCAAGCAGCGGGTCGGTCATCGGCGCCCTCGCCGATCTGTCGCGCCGCGAGTAGACATCGTGCAGCAACTTCGGACGTCGTTCGCCAAGATTGTCTTCCTGCCTTACGCCATCGTCGGTCTCGTCGAGCTACCGAGAAACCGAAGGTTCGAAGAGGGGCTTTCCCACTACCGGGATCGAGATCCGACCACCCGGAAAGCCAAAGGTCGGAAAGAAGGCGCGCGGCGCGCCGCCGGGCGGGCTTGGGCGGTGAAAAGGGCATCGTCTTTCCGAGCTTCACGTAGGTTTCACGGGAATCGATCGGAAGCCGCGGCGCATCGAGATGAACTGCGTCATCCAAGATTGCGTGCTGAGGAAACAGCCGTGCATCGGCATGCCTGGGCGCCTTGAAACTGCCGGGGTCTCGGCGCACTAGCCGGTGATATTGGCCAACATTAGCATTACGCAGATTCCATGCACATTCACCTCGCCCCCCAAACCATAGAAGCGTTGGCCACGGTCATTTCCGGCGGCGGCGGCAACGACCAGACACCTCCGATCGGAATTTACAGGTCCGCCTCGAGGCTGGAATCCTTCATGCGCGGCTGCAATGTCGCGATGTCCGTCGGAAATGGGTCGCGTCTGCCGACGCTCGTCGAGGCGCTCGAGCGAGCCAACCGTGGCGGCGATCAAACCATTCTGAAGAGCATCATCGAACGTGCTGCGGACCCGCGAGACTTCCTTTCGGATCCCGACAGGCTGCAGGGCGTCATCGACTACCTAAATGCGCGCCTGGCTTACGACGGCGTCGAATTGCAACGGGTCGGCCAGCAGGTTCGCCTCGGTACGCCCGGCATGTCCTCCAGCGTGGTCGGCGCACTTGCGAGCGCCGTCGCAACGATCGATTTCGACACGGTGAAACGGGATCTCGAAAGGGCGCTCGCGAGCGCCGAGACCGATCCGGAAGATGCCGTTACGTCGGCATGCTCCGTCGTCGAAAGTGTCTGCAGGTCGGTGCTGATCGAGCTCGGCTCGCCGCTGCCTTCGAAGAAGGATATCCAGGGTCTCTACCAGGCCGTTCGAGAGCCGCTCGGATTGACGCCGGACAAGGATGGCGTAGCCGATGATATCGCCAATGACGTGCGGACCATCCTCGGCGGCTTGAACTCCGTCGTGAACGGGGTGGGGGCGCTGCGGACCCACGGCGGAGACGCCCACGGTCGCGAGCGCGGATATCGGCGGATCGACCCGCGGATTGCGCGGCTGGCCATACATTCGGCCAGCACCGTCTCTCTGTTCCTTGTCGAAACGTGGCAGAAGAAGTTTCCCTCCAGGCAACTCAAGTCGCACTAGGAAAGACGGTCGGTCGATCATGAACACGCAGCAGCAAACGGACGCCGCAGTCGCGGTGCCTGCCGAACCGCTCTGCTGGATCTGCAAGAAGAACAAGGCGGACTCCGGCGAACACAAGACGAAGCGTAGCGATCTTCTGGCCGTGCTGGGCAAGGTCTCGCAGAAACAGCCGTTCTTCTATAGCGACACGAAGCGGAAGAACCATGTCGTCGGCAGCCTTGATGCCAAAATACTCAAATCTCCGGTTCGGATTTGCGCGCATTGCAACAACGCAAGAACGCAGCCTCACGACCGTGCATGGGAGCGCATGTCCGATCGGCTTCGGTCGCGTCGGCTGATGATCGGCCGCTGGGTCCGCTGCAACCGTATCTTCGGGTACTTCACGAAGCGTGAGATGCTCGCCGTGCACATGTACTTCCTCAAGCTGTTCGGTTGCATGATCGCCGAAGCGAAGGCGAACGGCCACGAAGTGCCTATCGACCTCGACGTCTTCTCGAACGCGATCATGTCAGGCAGGCCGCATCCCGAGGTCCATCTCCAGTTCGGCCGCTACGACCTTGGCATAGGAAGGTCGGACCTTCATTGCTGGAAGACGGAACCGGGCGGAAGCGTGCTCGGCGGCTGGCTCTATCAACTGGAACCGATCGCCGTGAGCGTGCTGTACGTGCAGGCGGGCAAGTTCGAGGAAAGGCGGGATTTGTGGCACCCTCATTCGCGGACCAGTGCGAAGCGTTTCCTGGTTGCGGATTTCATGTATTCGAAGCGGGCCTTAGCCGACGTGCCGGAGCAATCGGCGTCAGGCCTTGGAGGAGAAGCGGGTGAAGGCGGTCAAGGTCTGTAGGCGGGGCTCGATCTCGCTCAGATAGATTTCGGCGCGGAGAAACGTGATCTCCTCCTGCAACGCCGTTTCGCAGACGTCGACGTACCACGATTTCGGCCTGCCATCGCTTCCGTCGGACCATCGGTAGCCCCGACGCTTCAGCGAGTCCTTGAGTTCGAAGGGCGACTGCTCCGCCCACACGCGCACCGTCTTCCTCCGTGCCGTCTCGAGCAACAGCCCAAGCGCCGGCGCGCCGGTTGTCGGCAGCTCGAACGCGAGGACCTCGAGCAGCGCATGGCAATCGTCCACCGCCCTGTGGGCGGAGTGGAAGAATCCCGCACCGTTCAGCAGGTAGGCAAGCTGCGCGCCCGCGAAGCCGTGCGAGCGCCAGTCGACCTCGGTCGCGCTGCAGCCCCAGGCCTTCTGCTCGAAAATCGGCCAGTGCCGCTCGGCGAACTTCCGATCGAATCCGCTGTTGTGTGCAATGATAATCGCCGCGTCTTCGACGAAACTGGTCACCGCCCCGTCGTCGATCCTGTGGCCAGCGACCATCGTGTCGGTGATCCCCGTCAGCGCAGTAATATCGGCCGGGATCGCCGCGGAAGGCTCGTTGAACGCCGAAAAGATATCGCGGACGCCGGCGATGCGACCGTCGGCAAGATAGTCGAACTTCACCATGCCCAACTCGATGACTTCGTCCCGCCGTGCATCGAGACCTGTGGTTTCGGTGTCGAGCAACACCGCGGTCCTGGTGTCCTGACCAAGCGGCATCGTGGACGGGAGCCGCGGAACGAGCCGACGCAGGACGCGATAGTCTGCCGAACGGTTTAAGGTGTCGGCCATAGTGGCCAAGCTGATGGTGTCTTGAAACATCGCTTCCCGACGTGAGCGGATCGGCAGATACTGCGGATGTACACTACCCGCTGTGCGGGCCGGGAGGTATTCAAAATTCAAACAATTTGCGGGCTTTTGATGGATATTGGTTGGCCTCGATCGCATTCGGGAGGTGGTCTTCCGCTGGCGGTGCATGACCGTGTCGGCCGTCCACAAATTCTCTAGTTGAGGGAAGTAACTCCATCTCTCGCGGCGACATCCGTCGCTGCTCCAACGCTGTCCGTTACCGTATTCATCCGGTGACTGCGGCAGCCACGCCAGGCCACCGGGTGAGGTCCTTGCCGAGGTGTAGTCCGGACGTTCCCAAGAGCTCTTTGATCTCGTTGAGCGACTTCCGTCCGAAGTTCGGTGTCCGCAGCATCTCAGCCTCCGATTTCTGCACTAGTTCGCCGACGTACTTGATCCCGTCGTTCTTCAGACAGTTCGCTGACCGCACGGACAGTTCGAGCTCGTCCACGCGCCCCATGAGCTTGCCGGCTTGCTGCGAAAGGGCGCCGATGTCCTCCGGCGGCCAGTCCGAGAGATCCTGGCCAAGATGCAATCCGATGTCGGCGAGAATATCCTTCAGCTCGTTGAGCGACTTCCGCCCGAAGTTCGGGATCCGGAGAAGCTCAGCCTCGCTCTTCCGGGCGAAATCACCGACGAACCGGATGCCATCGTTCGTCAGGCACAGCGATGTCCGCACCGAAAGCTCAAGCTGGTCGACGCTACGGTAGAGATGGACCTTCGGGGGGATCTCGACCGATGGAAAGTAGGGGAGCGGATCAGGCGGGGGCGGTGTCCACCCGAATTCGTAGTCGCTCGTCCGCCATGACTGGGTGGCGTCGGCGCGCTGCGCGTCGTCAAGTAGCCCGGTCAGTGCCTCAAGAGCGATGCCGAACCTGCAGTTGACGATCTCCCGCCCCTTCTGGCGATGGCCTTCCTTGTCGTACATGCGAAGCTGGCGGAAGCGCCTCAGGATACGGCGCGCGTCGTGCTCGATCCGGCCGCCCTCCTCGACCCACACGTAGTAGAGCAAAACCCAATCGTCGATGCTGCCGTAGGCGGTCCGCCGGAGCCGCCGTTCCTGCGGACCGATGTTCACCGTCGTGCCGATCTTCATGACGCGATGGGACAGCGACCCGGCGATGTAGACGTAGCCGGGCCCGTAGTACCTGTCGCGAAAGGTATCCGACCAGTCCATTCTACATTTCCGTTGGGACTGGCTGCAGAGTATATCACATGTGGGCCAGTCGGGCTTACTGCCGATCCGTCGGGGCTCAGCCGATCTCCGAATCTGGACGCTCAACCTCGATACCCGGTATGCTTCCCACGGGCCTTCGTCCGGAAGCCGGGCGCGGCGGGTAAGATGAGACAAGCGGCGTTGCGGCAGGTTGTGAATGAACGGACAACAGTTCGGCGATCTTCTCATCGAAGCGTACGCGGGCCTATCCAGCGTCGGATGGCACTGGTTTGCCTACCATTTCCATAACGGTCCGACTCCGTTCGCCAGGAGCATAATGGAGGCGTGCGCGGATATCGACGACCACGCACCGGGAATCGGAACGAAGCTTCTTCGCGAGCTTGCGTCCCTCGGCGGCAGAGACCGTGATGAAAGTCAGTACGAACAGCTTCTGCAGAAGCTCAGCGAGATTTTGGTGATCCGCCAGATCGTCTCCTGCACCTGGCCAACCGGCAGGACTTTCCTTCACGAACCCGCCGCGACGTCGGGAGGGCCCCGCCCCGAACTGGTGGTGACGTGGCCCGGAGGCAGGGTCGCGATCGAGGTCAAGACACCAGCGATACTCGAGCATACCCGGAGACGTGGGGCTAACGGTACGCAACTTCCGTATCGGCACGGACTGCCACTTGAGCCGACGAAAAAGATGGCGCAGGGGATGGTCACCTTGCCCCGCGACAATCCGGTGCTCGACTTCCTCAAGGATGCAGAACGCAAGTTCGCCGGCTTCCGCAGCGATCCTGATACCGCATCTCTCTTGGTCATTGTCTGGGACGACTTCGTCTATGAACCCATCTCGACTTTGGTTAATCCACGCTCCGGGTTGCTTACGCCCGAAAGCTTTGCGCGGAAGTCCGACGGCGCCGCGCAAGATTTTCCGAACATCGATTCTATAATCGTCTTGCGCCATCTAAACTATTTCATCCTGGGGTCGAGGGGAGAGCCGCTCGGTGACCGGTCCAGCTCGCTCGACTTCGGCGCCGGCGGCGCGCTGCCGAACGTCAGTTTCGTGGCTTCCGGCGGGAGGGCGATCCCGCAGTCCGTTTTCGAAGCACTGAGGGCGAAACCGCACGACGACCCCGAGCTCCAGCGCTTCGCCGAGTACAGACCTCAGGACATCGTCTTCTGGCTATAGGCGCTTCTTGGCGCGGTCGGGGACGGCTATTACCGATCCCGGCCCCTAGCCCTCGCGCCCACGATCTTGTGGTAGACTGGCGCCCTACGTTGACCATCCGGGAGCACAGCATGTCGCGAAAGCATCCTCAGAACGGACCATCTCTCAGCAAGGGTCCCCACAAGAAGCAGAAGCCGCTGGACGACAAGGAACTCGCTGCGCTGCAGGCGCGCCAGAAATCGGAAGAAGCGGAGCTAACCTCGCGGGTCGAGGAGGCTCGGGAAAAGGTCGAGGGTGGAAAGCGCTTTGGAGCGGTCGTGGCGGAGAACGGTGGCGTCATCCCCATCCGGGGCGGGCACGCGGAAGAGTTCTGGACGAAAATCCGTCGCGGTAACGACGAAGCCGCTTCTGCCGCCGGGAAGGAAGGGAGCGCACCGGGAAGCATCGTCGCTCGCGAAGCGGGCGAAACCGATGACGAATACCGTGTTCGATCCGCGGCACTAAAGAAGTTGTTGTCGGACGATCGCGGAAGGGGACGTCGAGTCTGAAGCCGTCCGACCGTCGCATGGAAGGGCAGCGGATGTGTCACGCTATCAGATCGGCAGACCGAGTTGCGGCTCTTCCTCCTCGTCGCTCCCCAGCAGCGACGAAAGCGAGATCCCTAGCAACCGGACCGGCCTCGGAACTGGCACCTCGGCCTGTAGCAAAGCTACCGACAGGCGCTCAAGCTCGCTGCGGTTCGAGATGGCGACGGGGACGGACCTGCTGCGGGTGATGATCTCGAAGTCGTTGAACTTCACCTTGAGCGTCACGGTGCGCCCTCGCGAACCCTTGTCCTCGCAGTGGCGCCAGACCTTGTCGATCAGCGGCTGCAGTTCGGCGGCCATGGCATCGAATTCGGTGAGATCGCTCGCGAACGTGTTCTCGGCCCCGACCGATTTCCGGATCCGGTTGGCGCGGACCTCGCGATCGTCGACGCCTCGCGAGATCCAGTAGTAGTACGCGCCCGCCTTGCCGAAGTTGGCCTGCATGAACTCCAGGGTTTGGTTCCGCATGTCGAAGCCGGTGTAAAGGCCGAGCGAATTCATTTTCGCGTTGGTTGCCGGTCCGATCCCGTGGAATTTGGCGACTGGCAGCGCTTCGACGAACGCCGGACCCATCTGGGGCGTGATAACATACTGGCCGTTCGGCTTTCGGTGATCTGATGCGAGCTTGGCCAGGAACTTGTTGTAGGATATTCCGGCGGAGGCGTTGAGTCCGGTTACCTCCTTGATCTTGGCGCGGATCGCGAGCGCGACGTCGCGCGCAAGCGGGATGCTCTGCAGGTTCTCGGTGACGTCGAGATAGGCTTCGTCCAGCGACAGCGGTTCTATGATCGGCGTGTGCTCGGCGAAGATCTCGCGGATCTGCTGCGAGACCGCCTTGTATACCTCGAAGCGGGGCTTCACGAAGATCAGGTCCGGGCACTGACGTTTCGCGGTCACGGACGGCATGGCGGATCGGACGCCGAACTTCCTGGCTTCATAACTGGCAGCGGCCACGACGCCTCGCTCGCGCGACCCGCCGACCGCGACCGGTCTGCCGCGGAGCTCCGGGTTGTCGCGCTGTTCCACCGACGCGTAGAACGCGTCCATGTCGACGTGGATGATTTTCCGGTCGTGGCCAGTCATTCGATCGTTAGAGCTGCCGTCAAGGATTGGGCTGATAGTTTTCCTGTAGCCATTGCCGTGCAACACGCACTCTTTGCTTGTGAAGTCGATCCAGCGTTCCATACAGTTCTGCGAGCAGGCCTAGCGTTTCGGACTCCGTCATTTTTGCCAACAAGGCAAATTGGGCGCCGTTGATTTCGTAGCGTCGCCCCTCCGCTGCTCCGTCGACTGTGGTCCGGCAATACCAGGTCATCTGTTGGTTGCCGTCCTCGGTCCTTGCCCCGAGTCGCTTCATGAATTCGAAATCGTAGTGCCAAGGGCTTTTAGCGAATTCCTTTTGCCACACCGTGAGATAACCCGACGCTTGAAGGGCCTTGCTCAAATACTCGTCGTCCTCGGGATGTTGCATGATGTGAACGTGGACATCGTTCAATGCGTGGATGCTCTTGCTCTGCTTCCGCGCCGCAGCGAGGAACCTGTTGGTGCATTCCGCCATCAGTCGCGGGATGTCCAGCCTGTTATCCCAGTGCGCCTTCTCTTCCTCCGTCGCGGGTAGCAGAATTTCGTCGACTTCGGCGAACCCGGCGCAGTTGCGAAGGTCCTCTGGAGAGCAGTAGTCCACATCCGCCACTAGCGTTATGCCGCCGGCGGCGTACGCCTGCGCGGCAAGACGGGAGCAGAATTGCCGGCGGGTGGTTTTCTTGAAGCGGCCTGTCACCACCGCGGCCGCCTCTGCGCTCGAATACTCCGTGCCGGTGGCGGCTCTTGCGAAGTCGGTTATCTTGCTGAGGGTATCGATCGTCAGCGGTGTCTTGTACCGCAGAGCCACGACTGTCGATTCGTCGTCGAAGAATAGCCGCTGGGTGTTAGTCGAGTGGACGCCGTCGCCAGTCGAGTCGATGACGGAGCACGTGGCGACGTAGATCATGGCGTGCGATACGTCGCTATTCGTCCATTTTCGAACTTTCCTGCTCATCCGGTTTGGTCCGGAGGTCAGAATGATGTCGCCGACCTTGAGTTTCGCATCGTTGAGCTTTTTCATGGTGAATATTTCGTTCGAACGTTTGTGCCGGCTTCATCCGGGTATGGATTTCTCATGCCGCGGAAGTGGCCTGATCTTCCTTCACACCGCGGGCGACAATCCGGAGCGCCCCATCCTCCAGCGGCCGCTGCAACTTGAGCGCCTCGTCCGGAGACGCGGTCATCCAGGTCTCGATCTCGTCGGGCGTCGTCAGGATGACGGGCATCGCCTTCGGATGGACCGCGCCGACCTCGGCGTTCGGCTCGGTCGTCAGAAACGCGTAGAGGTCGTTGACGGTCTCTCCTTCCTTGACCTTCCGAACCGACGTCCAGTTGGTCCAGATGCCGGCGAAGCAGGCGAGCGGCCGCGTCTCGTCCAACGCGAACCAGACATCGCCCCCTTCGGCCTTGTTGAACTCGCTGAACGAGTTGAACGGCACCACGCAGCGGTTTTCGACGCCGAGCCACCGCGTCCAGTGCTTGCTCTTCACGTTGCGGATGTTGGTCGTGCCGCCGTCCGGCTCCATTCGGAGCAATTCCTTGAAATCGACGGACTTGCCCTTGGCCTGCAGCTTCTCGGCCCGCTTCTTGGTGGCATCCATCAGCGCCTTCGACCAAGACGGCATTCCCCAACGCGCTGTCGCGAGTTCGCGGCCTTCGGTTCCATTCCGCACGATCGGCGCGCTATAGTCCGGAAACACGCCCGGCATCGGCGCCAGGTTGCCCACATACCGGTTGACCACGCGGAACAGCGCAATGATCGCGGCCTGGTTGGTGGTGATCGAGTAGAGATTGCACATGAGATCGGGACCGGTGATCTTTTGACCATCAATAGTTGTCGTGGGCGAAGTCATCGATCGCCATTCCGTGAGGCAACATGAAATCGAAAATTTGAGGGACGAAGTCCTTCTTGAGAGGGCGTGCTGCCCTAGGATTCAGGAACAGCCACGACTTGTCGTTCGCGAAATTCAGAAAGAGGATCCCCGAGAGCAGTTGTGCCGCTTGATCCAAAGACAACGTAGGGTCCGCGGCGGGGTCCAGTTTTGAAATTGGCGTTGCGTCGCCTTTCGTCTGGAGGAATGCCCGTCTCGCTAGGGACCTGAGAACCACGTCCGTGGAGCCCTCAAAGTTGACCGACATCAGTCCGTTGAACGTCGGAGAAAAGGCAAAAACCAGAACGAACGCAGCGCCACGGTGGAATTGTCGCGCCGTCTTGAAGGGGTAGTACCAGTTCTCTTCGGCGGTCCAATAGGGATCGACCGTATTCATTTCCACGGTGAGGGACGAAGTCGAAGTGCGCAGCGTCCAATCGAGTTCCGGGATTTTTGCAATCCCGGCTTGGTGAAGCTCGGTCGTCAAATCCTTCAGCTTCCGAAATGCGCCTTCGATGTCTTTGACCGCATTGTCGCGTGCTCCGTCGATGGTGATGCGGCCCTTGTTGACCATGCTTTCCAGCTTGGCCCTGAACTTTTCGCGGACGTAGGCTTCGAAGCCGAAACCCTTGATATCGAAATATACGTCGCGTCCCTCGAAGAGCCCGTCGATATCGGTCCCGTTGCGATTCAAGACTTCGGCGCCGGTGAGCGGGATCTGTACCTGGAAACCGGCCTCGTTTCGTTGCAGCCAATCGTAGACGGCGAATTCGCACAGTTGCCCATAGAAGTTCTTTTGGGAAAGCAGGTCAGTCATCATTTTCCGCAACGCGGCCTGGGAGACGAGAAGTTTTTCTGCGGACCGGCCGACCATCCTGATTTCGTCGTGGTTGTTGCCGAAAATGGACCGCTCCCCGTCGATCTGCTCGTCTTGGATGGTCGAGCACAGGTCGAGGGCCGCAATCTTGGGCGAAGGCGGTTCCAATTCTTTGATCAGGGAATGGATCGTTGTCACAGTCGTCATTGCAGGCCCGCTCCCTGGCTTGGCAGTCGGACAGATCGCCCGTTTGACAAACTCGATGATCTTGCACGCCATATTTGAGAGGCTTCCCCGTTCGGGCCCGTCCATGGCGGAAAGGAACAATCGTCGACGATTTCGGGCCTGCTCGCAACCCATCAGGTTTCCGATCGGTGGCGCGGTTGCCAGCCCAATTGTAGCAACGTCGCCGAAGGACGGCGGCCCGCTTTCGCGCATTTTCGGCAGCGCAGCCGGCTGGCGAGATCGTGCACGAAGGTGGACGGCGGATGTTTCATCGCCGCCAAGTCGACGTCGCTCGGGGTCTTGCAGCGGGAGCATCGGATCTCCAGCCAAGGGAAGCCGCCGTTGACGGCCTGGTCGAGCGTCGGCGACGGATCGATCGGCTCGCCGTCGGCCCACATCCGCTCGTTCCACGACTCGCAGAGCAGCCGGTCAGCCTGCTGCAGCATGGTCGCGGCCTTGGTCCGCATCTCGGCCGACTGCGCGGCGAGGATGCTGGTCATCGCGCGCGCCTTGCCGAGCTCCTTGTTCAGGGCCTTTCGATCGCCTCCGGAGAGGGGCGTGGGGTGATGCTTCGGCGCCATCCATGCATCCAGTTCAGGCGGGACCGGCGGCGCGCCGGCGACTACTCGAACGAGGGCCAGCACCCGTCGTCTTCATGGCTGCCGGTGCGCTGCTGGCACGTGTCGTCCAGCAGGCGCTGACCGACCTGCTTCCAGATCGCAGCCCGCCCGTAGAGGCGGAGGGCATCAGCCTTCTGGATCTCAACGATCCGGGCGCAGCGGGAGCAGGACACCCTCAGAATATGCTTGGGAATTTCGGACAGCCGCAGCGCCCGGAGGGACGGGGCCGGCGGCACAGATCCTGAGCCGGCGCGCGGGTCCCCCAAGAGCGCATTCCAGTATTCGGCTGGCATCGGATCGCCTGGACCCGGGTTCGGCGCGTCACGGCAGTTCCTACCGGCCGCGGCGGCCAGCTTTTCCATCTGCTTCGGGGTCGGCATGCGCCAGCTTGCGGGGCGATCGGTCATTCCACAAATAGAACATATCAAGAACATATGGTCGAGTCCGTACTCGGCCGGTAGCAGGAAAAATGATCCTTGGGACAGGCTCCGAGGTGTCGGAACCAAGGTCCCCTGTTCGTCTTGAGTCCGAACCGCCCTCGCTTCGGAGTACCGCGTATCATGGCCCCCCGCGCAAACTGGAAAGGCTTTCTCCGCCTTTCCCTGGTCAACTGTCCCGTCGCGCTCTACCCGGCCACGTCGGAATCCGAGAAGGTCTCCTTCAATCAGCTCAACAGGAAGACTGGCCACCGCATCAAGTACGCGAAGGTGGACGCCGACACCGGCGAGGAGGTCGCCAACGAGGACATCGTCAAGGGCTACAAGGTCGACACCGACACGTTCATCGAGGTGACGAAGGACGAACTCGAGAACGTCGCACTGGAATCGACCCGGACGATCGAGATCGACGAGTTCGTCGACCGCAGCGAGATCGACCCGCGCTTCATGATCCGCCCCTACTATCTCACGCCCGACGGCAAGGTCGGTCATGATGCGTACGCCGTCATCCGTGAGACGATCAGAGAAATGAACAAGATCGCCATAGGCCGCGTGGTGTTGACCAATCGCGAGCACATCATCGCGCTCGAACCGTTCGACAAGGGCCTGATGGGGACGCTGCTGCGCTACCCTTATGAAGTCCGAGACGCCGCCGAATACTTCGACGACATCCAGGACGTGAAGGTCACGAAGGACATGCTCGAGCTCGCCAGGCACATCGTGAACCAGAAGGCAGGTCACTTCGAGCCTGACAAGTTCGAGGACCAGTATGAAGCCGCCCTGATCGACCTGATCAACCAGAAGCGCGCCGGCAAACCCATCGTCGCGAAGGAGCGACCCCGCGGCGAGAACGTCGTCGACCTGATGGACGCGCTCCGCAAGAGCATCGGTGGCGGCGGCGCGGCCCGGCCGGAGCCGTCGAAGAAGCCGGTCAAAAAATCGAAGAAAGCGGCGCCGGGCCAGAAGGAAATGCTGATGCCGATCGCCGGCAAGAAGCCTGCGAAGGAAGCGGCTGCAAAGAAGCCCGCAGCCCGGTCGCAGCGGAAGTCGGCATAATAAATCATGGATCATCCGGTGACACCGGACGGTCGCTACTTCATCGTCCGCGGCAGGCTGTGGCGAATGGCGAATCCCGCGCTCGACGAAGAGGAACGGACCGCTCTCGTCGGCCGGCTGATGAGGGCCCGCCGCGCCATCCGCGATGCCAAACGGAGCGCCGACCTCGAGGCGGAAGGCGCCGCGCACAAGACCGTGGACGAGGTCAAGCGGTCGCTCGGCGAGAGGGGCCCCGTCTGGTGGGACGACGGCTCACCGGATCTCAACCGGCACATGGCGAAGAGCACTGACTACGCTGACTGGTACTCAAAGATCGGGCGATCCCGCCCGGGAGGATCCTGAATTGCCCAAAGCTGCCATCTTCGACGTTGACGGGACGCTCCTGGACTCGGTCGATCTGCACGCGCTCGCCTGGCACGAAGCGATGGAGAAGTTCGGCCACGACGTCAGCTTCGAACAGGCAAGAGGCCAGATAGGCAAGGGCGGCGACAAGCTGATTCCGCACTTCCTGACTGCCGACGCGCAGAGGGACCACGGCAAGGAGATGGAAGAATGGCGCGGCAAACGATTCAAGGCCGAATACTTACCGCTGGTGCGCCCCTTCTCCGCTGTCCCAGACTTACTGCGACGCGTGCGTGACGCCGGCGTTCGGATCGCTGTTGCCTCCTCGGCCAAGAAAGATGAGCTCGGCAAGTATCTCGACATCGCGGGCATCGCGGATCTGGTCGACGTCACGACGTCGTCCGACGATGTCGAGGAATCCAAGCCGGCGCCCGATGTCTTCGAAGCGGTTCTGAAGAAGCTCGGTATGAGAGGCGGCGACGCCGTCGCGATCGGCGACACACCCTACGACGCCGCGGCGGCGGGCAAGGCGGGCATCGCGACCGTCGGCGTGCTGTGCGGAGGCTTCACGGAGGAGTCGCTGCGGCAGGCGGGATGCGTCCAAGTGTACCCGGGCCCCGCCGCGATGCTGGCTTGCTTCGGGGATTCGTACCTCGCAAAGTGACGCCATGGTGCGGAAACTGAAGACCTACCAGACGTCCCTAGGTTTCTTCGATCAGGCGATCGCCGCGCCGTCCATGAAAGCGGCGCTGGAGGCATGGGGCGCCGACAGCAATCTCTTCCATCAAGGCGCCGCCAAGGAGAGCGACGATCCGGACGTGATCGCCGCGACCATGGCGAAGCCCGGCATTGTCCTGAAGCGGCCGGTCGGCTCCACCGGACCCTTCGGAGAGCATGCGGGATTGCCCACCGGTCTCGGCCGCAGCGGCAAGCCGGCGGGCACGACGCGCAAACCGACGGCGCGCAAGCCCACGGCCGCTCGTCCCGCCGACAAGGCCGCCGAGCGCAAGGCCGCACTGGCCTACGAACGCGAGGAAAAGCGCCGCGATCGCGAGCGAGCCAGGCAGGAGGCCGCCGCGAAACGGGAGAAGGAACGTCGTCAGGCGGCCATCGACAAGGCCCAGAGCGATTTCGATTCAGCCGAACGCGAACATGTAGAGAGGGCCGCTGCGATTGATGCCGAGCGCGAAGCCGTCGAGAAGAAAGCGCGGACCGAGGATGCCCGATGGGAAAAGGAGCGCGATCGGTTGAGGGCAGCCCTCAAGCGTACGCGAGACTGACTGCCTTCATCGCGCAGGCGGCTGACCAGACAGTTCCTTGCGCCCCCGACGAAGCTCGTCCTTGCATCGGTCCGAGCAGGTCTTCACCTCGTCCCAGTCCTTCGTCCACTTCTTGCGCCAGACGAACGGGCGTCCGCATGCGGCGCAAATCTTCCGGGGCAGATCGGATTTCCGGCGCATCTTCGGCATGACGCTTTTGGGCGCTATTGCAGAACCTTGGGCAGCACGATGACCAGATCGACCTCGCGCCGCAGGATCCGGCTCGCGACATCGGCGATCATGAGAGAGAAGTCGTCCTCGATCTCGCCGGCGCTCGCCTCGTCCCGCGCGTAGACGTACAGCAGGGGG
The DNA here is from genome assembly GCA_019748335.1 of Xanthobacteraceae bacterium. Taxonomy (GTDB): domain Bacteria; phylum Pseudomonadota; class Alphaproteobacteria; order Rhizobiales; family Xanthobacteraceae; genus Bradyrhizobium. The sequence continues at coordinate 466 of JAIEPP010000015.1, read as the reverse complement.
CCATCTATCTCGGCGAACCTGATGCCGCTGAAGACGCGGTCGAAAACGGTGGCTCCGATCACCGCGGCGACGCGCGCCTGGATCGCGAAGTTCTGAATCTGGGTCAATTGCATGCTCTCGACATATGGACGCGACCGGCGAACGCAAGCCTGCATCGAAATGCCGGGCCGCACCTTGCGATCTTCAAATATCTTCGCGAAGGCCCTTGAAGAACGGGTGTCGCACCTTACCCTCGGCGGATTTCGCGCGGTACTCGATCTCGGCAAGCAGCTTGGGTTCGACCCAGATGCCCTTATGCGCGATCCTCTTTGAGAACGCCTGCGTCTTGCGGACCAGCGGCGTCAGGCGCTTCTTCAGGTCGGCGGCCGAGACCTTATCGAAGCCGTGGTCGACCTTGCCGGCGTAGACCAGGTCGCCGCCCTTGCGCCGGCCGACGTACAGTCCGTCCCACTTGGTGCCATCGAGC